>JALGTI010000208.1 GCA_029821455.1 Candidatus Zipacnadia bacterium
TACGGTATAAGTCAATCGCACAGTCGTCGCCTCCTATCGTTTTCTTCACAACCCCGCTGCCAGACTGCTCGTACACGTGACGCCGCCTCGTCTCAGAGATTCCCGCGCCTTCATCCTTCACAGCAAGTCAATGTCCACATCTGAGAGGTCCTCTTCCTGTTGGGGTGGCTGGGCTGTCTCTGACGGTGCGGGCCCGACGGGCTGCATCGTGATGGGCACTTCCGGCGCGGCTGAACGGGTTAGGTGGCGTGCCAGCAGCAGCACCGTCAGCGATGAGACAATCAGGGAGATGATGATGGGCAGGAGTATGACCCACAGCAAGCAGGAGTATGACCCACAGCAAGCTGAGTCCCATTGCCGGCTTCGCTGGCTGAGTTGGCAGCGGTGTGGCTGGCGTCTTCGGGCGTGGTTGTGATGGGGTCGAGGGTGTCTCAGCGCCTAGGGCCATCATCACGCTCACTCCGTTGTCCTGCAGGAAGCTGATCACATCCTCAGCAGGGATCGCAAAGCCGACGTTCTGGGCCTCCTCAGCGGTCTTGGTCGCCAGGCCGACTATCTGTCCCTTTTCATTGATAACCGGCCCGCCCGAGCTACCCAGATTGAGGGCCGCGTCAATCTGCAGGTACTGCTTGCCGTCAATCTCGCGCTCGACAGCGCTGACCACGCCGCTGGTCACCGAGCCCTCCAGGCCCAGCGGGGAGCCAACCGCTGCCACCGCCGCTCCCGGCTGCATCGAGCCACTGGCCGCAAAGCGGGCCGCCGGCAGGTTCTGGCGCTCCAGCTTCAGCAGCGCGAGGTCACGCTCGGCATCGCTAGCCTCGACGGCTGCCCCGACCTCCGACCCATCAGCCAAGGTCACCGTTGCCTGCTCGGCCTCGGCGACAACGTGAGCACAGGTGACAGCGTAGCCCTCGGCGTTGACGACAACTCCGGCACCCACGCCATCGCCAGCTTGTACACTGATAACACAATCGCTGATCCTGTCAATAGCCTCCTGCATATCGCCGGCCGCCATTGATACGCAGGCAGCGAACACCAGGATTGTGGCGAGCGCCGACTTCATCATCGTCTCATCCCTCCTGTTGCTAAGACTGGCGCAGGGCTCTGCCATTATTCTATTTGCATAATGATACGCGCTTTTCCTGATAGCGTCAACGTAGCACCAGGAGGAGTCTTTTGCTCTACCAGCGCAGGTTCGACGCTTTCGATACGTAAGTTGTGTGCGTTTGGGGTATAATTCAATTGCAACTCTTGTATAGGCTGGGGCGTCTACAAAGTATAGGCTGGTGGTGATGCGTGGCTACCAGCAGTGGGTTTTCGGGAGGGTGGTATCGAGGACCATGGCTGAGGACAGGCAGCCCGCATTGGCCATTCGCTTGCTGGTGCAGATGTCGCGGGTGCGTATCATCTTCGCATTCGCGCTGCTAGTGGGCATCTACACAGCTCCGCCGCACATCGTAACGAATCGCGGCACGGCCTTCGCGGGCATATCACTGGCCGCCCTGCTGGCGGTGTATAGTTACTTCGTGGCGGACTGGGCACGTGAGTACGGCCGAGGTCGACTCAACCTCTCCGTGGCTCTGACCGTGCTTGGCGATGTTTTTGCTCTGACCCTGTTCAGCTATGGCACGGGAGGCGCCTACTCCTACTTCTTTGCTCTGCTGCTGTGTGATATGGTCTTTGTCGCCGTCTTCTTCCACGGCCTGGAGATAGTGTTTATCGTTGGCATCGGCTGTGGCAGCTATGCCATAGTGACGCTGGCGGCAAGTTCAACGGCTGAAGTCAGGTGGCAGGTGATGATCGCCATAATCGCCGCAGTGGTGCTGGCCTGGCTGGCCAACGGCCTGGGGAGAGTGCTGGAGCGCGAGAGAATAGCGAATGAACGCCTTGTCCGCTATTTGACCGAGGGCGTCTGCCTGTTGGACGACCGCGGTGTTGTGCTGCTGGCCAACCCGGAGCTGGAACGGCTCTCAGGAGTCGCTCTCCACAACATCATAGGCCACGACGTCGCCAGCATCTCGCAGTACTATCGTGGCGGGCAACTGGGACGTCTGTTTGAAGATATGAGTGAGGTTGTCAAGGCTAGTGAGATGATGGAGAGTGATGTTGAACTGACGGAACCGGAACCAATAGTGCTGCGTCGGAGCACGGTGCCGTGTCTCTCTTCGTCAGGGCGAGCCCAAGGGTGGGTGGTGATCTGGCAGGATATCACCGATATCACGGCAGCGGTGCGGGCGCAGGAAGAGGGGCTGATGGTTGTTACACACGAGATGCGCTCGCCACTTACCAGCCTGCGGTTGTTGGTGGAGATTCTGGCCGGCGTGACAGGCGAATTGGATGAGGGGGAGCGTAGTCAGATCATAGACCACCTGGGGGATGAGACAGAGCGTCTGGCCCGGCTGGTTGCCTCTATCCTGGACCTTGCCAGGTTCGAGCGCCCGGATTTCCAACTCGAGCGCAGGCCGACAGATATTGGGCCGCTGCTTGAAAGAACGGAGGCCATATTCGCGGCCCGTTCGCAGGAAGCTGAGGTCACCTTCGTCTGCCAGCATCCGGATACGATGCCCACTGTCTGGGCTGATGAAGACCGCCTCGAACAGGTCTTGGTGAATCTGTGCGAAAATGCCCTGGCCCATACGCCGGCCGAGGGCAGGGTCACGCTCTCAATAGCAGCATCAGAGGATGCCTTGCAATTTACCGTTGCAGACACTGGAGTTGGCATACCCGAGGAGCTTCAGGAGCAGATTTTCGACAAGTTCGGTCTGGGGCCGCCGGCCTTGGCAGGAGCCGGTCGGGAGCGCTCGACCGGCGGCCTGGGGCTGGGACTTGCTTTGACTAAGCGCATAGTCGAACTCCACAATGGTACTATCACGGTAGATAGTGCGCCTGGCGAGGGGGCGACATTCACGGTGACCATCCCCCTAGGTCACCCTGTGGCGGGTAGCGAGCCGGCTTCCCTACCAGCCGCCACGGGCAGTAGCTAGAGGCCAGGAAGACTCACTTGCCCGTTATCCTCGATGAGCGCCTTGCCATAGCGCCCGCCACCACCTACCTGTAACGGCAACTTGCCCTCGCGGGCCTGCACAATCAGCCTGGCGATCTTCGTCCCGACCGTCTGACCCAGTTCCCTCTGAGTGGCGTTATGTAGCACCGCCATCTCGCTGCCGAACGCATTTATGAGCTTGTTGAGGGCAACTGCCCCCACGCCGGGGACGAACTGCAGCGGGATCTGGTACTGATATGGCCCGCGGTGGTCAGGGATTTGCGGTTCATCATAGTCGGCAATCTGGACGATGCGGTCGAGCACGCCCAGGGTCACTTTGCGGCTATCGCAACGTTCACAGGCGAACACCGGAGGCGGCGCGGCCGCGATGAACTCGCACTCTTCACAGAAGGTACGATGGTACTTGCCCAGCCTGGGGTCGAGGCCGAAGTTAGCTACCACTCGCCGCCCCTGCTGCCGCCATAGCGCCATTGTGAGCTCTTCGAAGGTGGGAGCCTGCAGGTCGAGGATATTGTATTCGCGGGCGATGCGTGGAAGGCTATGGGCATCGGAATTGCTCAGGAACGTACGGTCGTCTAGTTCCGCAATGCGGTCAGCCAGGTAGCTGTCGGCGCTGAGGCCCAATTCAATGGCCGGTATCTGCTCCCAGGCGTCGCCGAAGACATCACTGGCCCGCCGGCCACAGGCCCCGTAGATGCTCCTATGAGGCGTGAAGCAGTGGGCGGGGACAAAGAGGGCGTGGTGTTGGAGGGCCAGGCTCAAGAGCTGGCGGGCCGGCAGGCCGCACTGCTGGCTGGATAGCTCGCGGTTGGTCACCAGCTTGCCGATTGCTTCGGAGAAGCCTTTGAGGTCATCCAGCTTGGCGAAGTAGCTGAGGTGATGGGAGAGCCCCCCGCGTGGCTCCCTGGTCTCAAACTCCGCGCCCAGGATAACGGTGACCGCCTCCTTGTAACGCAGGCCGCCACCCTGCTGGGGCACCATATCGCCGCTTTCGATAAGCGCCTCGATGTCGGAAATGACCGGCGGTGAGGCGCAGTCAATCACTCCCACCATCTCGATACCCTTGCGCTGGGCGCATTCGATGGCGATGTTCTCGAAGGTCAGGTCGCGGGCGGCAGTGATCTTTACAGCACGTCCGGAGGCCGATCTTCCAATGTGGACATGCAGGTCACAGGCATACAGCGGCACGGTGTATCACATACTCTCGTCATAGGTCAGAGGGCGCGATAAATCGCGCCCCTACCTGACGGCGTGCGGGCTAAGTGTTGTCTTCAAGCTGACGCTTGGCCGCTTTGGCTGCCTGGTTGGCCAACTCGTCGGCGCGCTGGTTCTGCTCCCGCGGGCAGTGGGCAATCTCGAAGTGGTCGAAGCGCTTGACCAAGCGTCTAGCCCAAGCGTATAGCGGCTTGATGGCTTCGGTCTTGACCCGGTAAGTGCCCTGTAACTGTCGGCACATAAACTCGCTGTCGGAGATAGCCCGGATGTGGGTTATGTTACGCGCGAGGGCCTCGTGAAGGCCGGCAATTAGGGCACGGTACTCGGCCACGCCAACGGTCGTCTCGCCCAGAGGGATAGCTCGCTCAGCAATGACCCGGCCGCCGGCATCGCTCAGCACAAACCCTACCCCGGCCGGGCCCGGATTGCCCAGAGAGGCGCCGTCAGTGTGCAAGGTGGCAAGCTGTATTTCAGGCTGTGTCATTATCTTCATCCAGGGGTGGTGATTCGTCTTCCGAACGCCAGGAAAGCGGCGGCGTTTCGGGGCCGGTATCCTCCGCTGGCGGCTCTGCTGCTGGCTCGACAGGTTCGTAATCGGCGGGCTCTGATGGAGGCGGCAGCTTTTCTTGCGGGGGAGCAAATAGCGGCGCAGCGGGCGCGGCTAGCGCTGGCAGGGGCGCGTATTTCCCGCCACCTATTTCCTGGGCCATCACCTCCAGGTCAAAGGCCTCTTTACGGATGCGCTGGTCGTAGTACATCAGCACGATGGCAATGCTCATTATGGGGTCCACGAACATCTGGACGAGGGTGCCAAGGCTCTGGCCGACTACCTGCGCGGGCACCTCGCCTACGGCAAAGACCAAACCCATGGCCCCCAACTGCACCGGCGCAGCCAGCGCGAAGCTCACAGCGCCCCTAATGAGTCCGACCAGCAGCCAAGTGCCAAAGATGCGCCACCAGTGGCCGTCCACGAGGTCCTTTGAGCGGCGCATAGCGTCTGTGCTCCAGCGGCCCTCGCAGGCGATGATCGGCGTAAAGAAGAGGAACCAGACCCCGAGCAGACAAGCAACCGCTATACCCGGCAGGATACACAGCACCAGGCCGACAAGGGTGGCCCCGCCAATAACCAATCCCACCAGCAGGCTTGTCAGGATGTACTTGTGCCACTGACTGAGGACGGCACGATAGGCCCCGGTGATGGTGGCTGGCCGGCCCAAATAGCGCTCAGACACCGCCACAGTGATAGCCCCATAGCCCAAGGGCACTAGCACCACGTAGGCGACCAGCAACAGCAGCCCCAGGCCTCCCACAGCCGTCAGTGCTTCCCAAGGCACTTCGTCCCCAGGGATACTCACCAACATCTGCGCGTAGGGAACCATCAGCGCTGCATTCAGGATTGCCAAGGGGACGTACAGGATAGCGGAGATGCCCAGGATGACGCCAAAGTTGTGCCTGTAGATACGAAAGACGCCATCCAGGATGTCGGCTATCTCCATCCTGCGCAGCAATGGCCTGTACTGTTGTTCCATCACCACCCACCTCCGTAGAACT
>JALGTI010000209.1 GCA_029821455.1 Candidatus Zipacnadia bacterium
CTCGCAAGCCCGCCGCAGAGCCGGAATTGCTATCGTCTCAAGGTCGTGGAGATTCACTCTATACTTGCTGACCCTGGGAGGGCTGGCAATGTTGATGTGTGCCAGGACGCCACTCTGGCCGTCAAGCGTCTGAATGCCGAAGCCCACTCTTCGCCCGCTCTCCTGAATCTCCGCAGTGAAGAAGCCGCCGGCTGTGAGGTGCAGCAAGTCCAACGTGTGCTGGATGACCGTTGACTTGCCGCAGCCAGGCCGGCCTGTTAGCAACAGATTCCGCATCACCGGTGCCTCCACATCAGGACAATCCCCAGCCCGCCGAAGATGATGTTCTGGGCCCACGCTGCCAGGACCGGGTTCATCGCCCCGGCCATCCCGAACGCCAGCCCCCATGAGCGCACGCCATTGTAGAGAAACACGATGAGTACGGCAATGAGTATGCCCACGAACGCGCCCCGCTGAGCAAAGCGGTCAGCAAGCGGTGCCGCCAGCAGCGCGAATACGACGCAGGCCACGGGGATGGAGTACTTGAAGTGAAGCTGAGTCTTGAACTCGTGGGGCCGCCCGCCGGTCTCCTCCACGGTGCGCACCAGGCGGTCAAGCTCGCGGGTGCTCATCTCATACGGCGTGCGGCTCTCGGCGTAATAATCCTGCAGCGCCTTCCACAGCACAATCTCCTGACTGTCGAAGCGGCTAATCTCACCAGTAAACTGGCCGTCAGGCCCCAGCCTGACCGTCGCTCCCTCCTGCAACAGCCACTGCCGGCCATTGAGCGTGGCGCACTTGGCGGCAGTAACAGTCTGTGGATGGCCCTGCTCATCCAGTGTCCAGATAGTGATGTCGCGCAGTTCATTGCTGTCCGCGTTCATCTGGCGGATGTAGAAGATGCGGCCCCGGTCGTCGCGGAAAAATACATCGCGCTCCGCACGTATCACCGGCTGACTGAACGTCATTTCCCGGAAGACCGCGTGCGCCCGCTGCATCGCCGGCGGCACCACGCTTTCCGTCAGCCAGAAGGCGGCCACCGTCGCCACCACCGAGAAGCCAACGAAGGGCGCACACATCCGGGCGAAGCTAGCGCCGCCGGTGCGGACAGCCACAGCCTCCCCGTTACGCGACAGGGTTGTGACGGCCATTGCCACCCCAACGAGCGTCCCGACCGGCAGTGACCAGACCAGCGCCTGCGGGGCGTTGTAGTACAGGTACTTGACGATGAGCACGGGGCTGACGGTGCCGCCCAGCATCTCACCGAGCTTGCGCGCCTCATCACCCACCAGAATAACCACAAACGTCAAAACTCCGATGAGGAAGGGCAAGATTAGCTGCCTGGCCAGATAGCGATCAAGGATGCGCATATCAGTGGTTCTCGATGATGACAAATGCGACCGCGTAGCTGCGCTCGTGGGAGATGGTCAGATGAATCTGGCCTGTGCCCCAATCACTCGCCACTTGTTCAGTAGCGCCATGCAGCGCAATCTCAGGCCGCTGGTCTTCACCGCCTGTCACCTCGATCTCGCGGTACTTGACCCCCTGGCTGTATCCGGTGCCCAGCGCCTTCATCACCGCCTCCTTAGCGGCAAACCGCGCAGCCAGGCACTCATAGCAGTTGGCGCGCGGCAGGCACAGCGCCAGTTCCCGATCCGTGAACAACCGCCTGGTGAAGCGCTCGCCATACTTGTCCACCAGGCGCTCAATGCGTTCGACGGCAACGATGTCAGTCCCGGTTCCCAGAATCATTGAAATATAGTGCCGGCTGACGTTTGGTTGGAGGGGCCGCATACGAAGTATCCGGCCCGTCTTCCTCAGCTTGGAATGAAATCCATATCTGGCCTTATCCGGGCGACAGTCGCCGCCAGCAACCTGGCCGTGCTCTCCACGTCATGCAGGGCGACGACCTCCACCGGAGTGTGCATATAACGATTGGGGATGGAGATTAGCGCTGCCGCAACACCCTCACGTGTTATCTGCATCACATTCGCGTCAGTGCCTGTGCCTCGTGGATTGGGTTCCGGCTGCCAGGCGATCTTTTCCGCCTTAGCGGCGGACACGATCAGTTCATGCAGCGGCGGATTGATATTCGGCCCCCGCGCAATCACCGGGCCGCTGCCCAGCTTGATCTCCCCGGCCAGCGTCTTGTCGGCGGAGGGGTAATCACTGCCAAAGGTCACATCCACCGCGATGCCTACCAGGGGATCAACACCAAAGGCGCTGGTCTTCGCGCCCCTCAACCCCAGCTCCTCCTGCACCGTTGACACCGAGAACAGAGCGCACTCAATCTTCTTATTGGCCAGCAGCCGCAACGCCTCCATCACCACGAATACGCCGACCTTGTCATCAAAGCCCGCACCGGTCACCAGATCATCCTCCAGGTGTTGCAGGCCCAGTTCAAAGGTGATTGGGTCGCCCGGCTGCACCAGCTTTTCAGCGGCCTTCTTATCCTTGGCCCCGATGTCAATCCACATCTTCTTCAGTTCCAGCTTGGGGTTCTTGCGCTCCTCAGCGCTGAGCAGGTGGATCGGCGTACGCCCAACAACACCCGCAACCGGGCCGCGCTTTGCATGTATCATCACTCTGATACCCGGTACCACCGAAACATCTATGCCACCAATAGCTGCAAGATTGATGAAGCCCTCGTCGTTGATGTACTGGACCATAAAGCCTATCTGGTCACAGTGGCCGGCCAGCATCACCCGAGGTGTGCCCTTGGGGTTCTTGGCAGCGATGACGTTGCCGTGCACATCAGTGCGCACCTCATCAGCGAACGGCGCTGCATACTTGCGTACTATGTCTTGGACCGGCTGCTCAAAACCCGACGGAGAAGGCGTGGACATCAACTCAGACAGGAACTGTAACGATTGCTTACGCATGGTGTGCCTCCATTCAATCGCATTGTGGAGCAACTTCGGCACCGGAGAGGTGATTCCCTCCCTTTGTCGAAGGTAAATAGTGTGTCACGGGCTTCCAGCCCGTGCGTGCATCGGCAGGATGCCGATGCTACACCAATCGGACGAGCTGAACAGCCAAAAAGGGGCAACACAATATGCTCGATGATTTCGACATCCTTTCCGAGTTGGAAGCTGACAAGGCCTGGGAGTTTGTGCTGACGGTCTCCGAGGGCAAGCGGCTTATTGCCAAGGGCGTAGCGGCTCTTCCCAGCGTGCGCGAGGCGATGGAGGACGGCATCGTGGTTGTAACCAAGGGCACGACCAACGCCTACGTCGCCCAAGAGTTGCTTGGCCGCGAGATGCCCAAGCGCTCCTACGTGCTGGGGCGCACAGTGCCGGCCAAATGGTCCGCCGAACGCTTCTTCACCGGCTCCATCCCAGAGGTCATCCTGCGCAATGGCAAACTGGCAGAGGGCGTCAGCTTGGACGAGATACTCGACGAGATGTCTGCCGGCGATGTGGTCATCAAGGGCGCCAATGCGCTGGACTACGAGAATCAGGTGGCAGGTCTGCTCATCGGGGATCCGAGGGGTGGCACGTTGGGTAAGATCATCGGCCACGTCTACGGCAAGGGCCTCAACCTCGTCATACCCGTCGGCCTGGAGAAGCAACTGGCTCAATCTCTGGCCGACCCATTCCCGTTCCCTGACCCCGCGTTTGCCGCAGCCAGCAACGTCTCACGATTGTGGCCGGTGCAGGGCATCATCGTCACTGAGATCGAGGCGTTGGAGACGCTGACCGATGCTGCCATTTTCCAGAGCGGGGCTGGCGGCGTCTGCGGGGCCGAGGGGGCCAGCAGATTGGTGGCCGTGGGAACCGAGCAGGACATCGAGGAGGTCCGGGAGCTGGTCGAAAGCATCCAGGGCGAGCCAGCCTTCGGGGAGCTGCAAAGCTGAGCACACCAGGCACGACGCGGATAGCCTAGCACTAATGCGCCCGTGATCGGACTAACCTATGCACCTAATATACGTGGATGAATCCGGAGACAAGCAGTATTTCGTTTTCTCTGCACTTGCTATTCCGGTCGATCAGTGGGAACATGCCTTTCAAGCGATCCGTGAGTTCCGGCGTTATCTGCGCAGGGAGTACGGCATATACGTGTACAAGGAACTCCACGCGTGGAAGTTTGTGAGTGGCCGTGGGCGGCCTAGCGACCACATAACCACGAAGGGCAAACGCTGCCAGATATTCAGGGAAACATTGGAACTAGTCGCCGGCTTGCCCGGCGCCCGGCTTTTCAACGTCTGTTTCCCTCACAAGCAAGACGAAATGGCTTTCGAGCGCCTTCTCAACCGCATCAATAGAACGCTGCAGGCGTGGGGTAGTTACGGCATCCTCGTATGTGATGAGGGCAAGGAGGTGGCCTACACACGACTGGCCCGCAAGATGCACGTTTTCAATCCAATACCAAGCCGATACGGTGGGTGGCTCGATACGGGGAAGATATACAAGAATATTCCCATTGACCGGATAGTCGAGGACCCGTTCTTCAAGCGGTCAAGCCAGTCTTATTTCATTCAGTTTGCCGATTTCTCTGCATATGCGCTCCTACGCAGAGAAAGCCAATTGCCGTCCAAGAACCGCTACGGCTTGCACGAAGCCTTTGATGCATTGAGCCCTATTCTGGTTCGTGAGGCTACGAAGTACGACCCGGATGGTATCATCCGACCATAACGAAACAAAGCCCCCACATATCATGGGGGCTTTCTAGCAGCACCTACCCCCGTCACTATAGACGGGTTCGGTCCTGCACTTATATTATACCCAACGGCAAATCTATTTGTCAAGACTTTTTGATGTTTTTGTTATGAGGGCAACATAATGCAGAAGGAATGCCGTTACTACGAAAAGGATGACGAATACCTCCAGTGCCTCCTGTGTCCGTGGCACTGCAAGATCCGGCCGGGAAAGACCGGACGCTGCGATGTGCGGGAGAATCAGGACGGTGTGCTGCGGTCCCTCAACTATGCAGAAGTCACTTCGATGGGCTTCGACCCCATCGAAAAAAAGCCCCTGTATCACTTCTATCCTGGGCGCGATATCCTCTCGCTGGGCACATTCGGCTGCAACTTAAGCTGCTCGTTCTGCCAGAATTGGTCCATCTCTCAGGGCCGCCCGCCTACTAAGCACGTAGAGCCCCAGGAGGCCGTTGCCGCTGCCAGGGATGCCGCCGCGCGGCGTAACATCGGCCTGGCCTACACCTATAACGAGCCGATCATCTGGTACGAGTACGTGCAGGACACCGCCAAGCTCGCCCATGAAGCGGGTCTGAAGAATGTCCTGGTCACCAACGGTATCATCGAAGAGGCCCCCCTGCAGGAGCTGCTGCCGCTTATTGATGCGATGAACGTGGATATCAAGGCCTTCTCGGACGAGTTTTACAGGACACTGTGCAAGGGCGAGGCGTGGCCGGCGCGGCGCACCGTTGAGATAGCGCTGGCCGAGGGCTGCCACGTGGAGATCACCACACTCATCATTCCAGGCTACAACGACAGCGATGAGGAGCTTGACCAGATCTTCCAGTGGGCGCTGGACGCTCCGCCCACACCAGCCAGCACGGTCCGCCGGGCTTATGAGCTGGCCAAGCAGCGACTGGAGTTCGTCTATGTCGGCAACATAATGATAGACGGCACGACTGATACTGTCTGCCCGCGCTGTGGTGAGGTGGTCGTCCGCCGGGACGGTATG
>JALGTI010000210.1 GCA_029821455.1 Candidatus Zipacnadia bacterium
TGGCGCACGCCGATGAAGTCAAGGGCGCTAAGCTTCAGGAATCGCTCCACGAGTACGCCGACCAGGCCCTCCTGAGCAAGCAACTAGCCCGCATCGCTACCGATATGCCCCTCGACCTGGAGCCGTCTCAGCTTCATTGGGATGGCTATCGCCTCTCTGAACTCCGTGGCTTACTGGGGAGGCTGGAGTTCACCACGCTGCTGGAGCGGCTGCCGGCTGAGCAGGTTGGGACTGCCGTGGCGGCCAGCGAATGTGCCGAGGTCTGCCAGCGTGCCCGGCAGGAAGGCTGCGTTTGCGTTATTGTTACTCGGTTAGGACCGGAAAGCGTCGGCCTCGCGCTGACAACGCCCGGCCAGCAAGCAGCGGCCTGCGAAGTGTTTCAGGTCGGCGCTGCATCTGCCGGTCTCTTTGATGATCCCACAGCTTCCACCGATGAGAGGGAGAACCTATGCGCCCTGCTGGCGGACGACACAATCGCCAAGTGGGGAGCGGACCTCAAGACCGCAAGTACTGACCTTGCCAGCGTCGGCGTTGAGCTGTGTGGTTGCCAGTTCGACGCCAGCGTGGCGTCCTACTTGCTGGCCCCTCATCGCAAGAGCCACTCGCTTGAAACGCTGGCCCCGCAGTATCTGGGTGAGGCCGCGCCTGCCCCCGGCGAGGAGGCCAGCGTAGAGCAGGCAGGTGCGAGCGCGCGGATTGCAGTTGCAATCATTCCACGCCTGCGAGAGCGGCTGCTGGAGGAGTTGGACAAGCTCGGCCTGACGATGCTGTTTGAGCGGGTTGAGATGCCGCTGGTGGAGGTGCTCCGCGATATGGAGGCGGCCGGCATCGCCGTGGACAGAGAGCGCCTCGCGCAGCTCGGCCAGCAGCTTGGGGAACTGCTGGCTGACCTCAGCCAGCGCATCTTTGCTGTTGCAGGCCATGAATTCAACATTGATTCGCCCAAGCAGCTCGCGGCAGTGCTTTTCGACGAACTCAAGCTGCCCAAGGGCCGCAAGACCAAGACCGGCTGGTCCACTAGCGCCCAGGTGCTGGAAGAGTTGGCCGACGAACACGAGATAGCGCGCCTGGTGATGGACTATCGGGAGTATGCCAAGCTGCGCTCGACGTATGTTGAGGGCCTGCTGGGGCAGATAGACCCGCTCACCGGCCGCATCCACACAACCTTCGAGCAGACGGTCACAGCCACCGGCCGCCTCTCCAGCCGCAACCCCAACCTCCAGAACATCCCCATCCGCACCGAGTGGGGGCGGGAGATACGCGCCTGCTTCGTGGCTCCTGATGACAAGACGGTGCTGCTGTCGGCGGACTACTCGCAGATTGAGCTGCGCATCCTGGCGCATCTGTCCAGCGACCCCGCACTGGTAGCCGCATTCGAGGCGGGCCAGGATATTCACTCGGCGACTGCGGCCACCTTGTTTGACGTGCCGCTCGAAGATGTCACTGCCGACATGCGCCGCGCTGCCAAGACGGTCAACTATGCAGTCATTTATGGAATGGGGCCGGTGGCTCTTAGCCAGCAACTAGGCATCAGCAGACAGGAGGCGACCCATTTCATAGACAACTATCATCACCGCCTTAGCGGAGTTACAGAGTTTATGGATCTGCTTATCCAGCAGGCCCGTGAGGATGGTTTTGTGGAGACCATTTGTGGCCGCCGCCGCCCGCTGCCAGACCTGCGCAGCTCCAACCAGGGCACCCGTGCTTATGCTGAACGGGCAGCAGGCAATGCTCCGCTGCAGGGGAGCGCCGCCGATATTATGAAGATTGCGATGGTTGAGATCGCAGGTGGGTTGCCGGAGATATGCCCCCAGGCGCGGATGCTGCTGCAGGTGCACGACGAATTGGTGTTTGAAGTGTCCCACGATTCTGTAAAGAAACTAGGCCAATATGTGAAAGGTGTAATGGAACAGGCGTGGAAACTATCCGTCCCGCTGGTTGCTGATGTCAAGTCCGGGCCCAACTGGCGGGATATGGAAGTGATTCAGTAGAACTACGGCGGTTGTCAACTGATTAATGAACCCGCACGAACACCAATCTTGGAGCTGCACGGACTAAACCGGACATAGGCTGAAGGGAGATCGGGACCGATGGCACCTGAGGATTATCTGTTTGTACAAAACTCCTCCGAACAGAGCAATGTTGAGACTGGCACAGATGAGCAAGACGCAAGCGAATCACTGTGGAACCTTCAGGAGCAGTGGCCAGCAGAAAGCGCGCCCACTGAAGTCAACCAGGGCGACATCCGCACAGGCACAGTGGTCGCAGTCCAGGATGATGGGGTTGTGGTGAGCATTGGGACGAAGTACGAAGGCATCATACCCATGATAGAATTCCCCGACAAAGACGAGCTGCCGCAGGTGGATGAGCGGATCGAGGTTGCCGTGGTCGAAGTGGATGAGGATAACGCATCCATTCGGCTCTCCAAGAAGCGGGCCGACTTCATCCGCGTCTGGACCGAGCTGGAGACCGCTGCTGCCGAGGGCACTGCGGTCAACGGCACAGTCACCGAGCGCGTCAAGGGCGGTCTGCGGGTTGACGTGGGTGTCTCTGGCTTTGTGCCGGCCTCGCATGTGGCCGTCCGCGACCTACGCGGCCTCGAGCGATTTGTCGGGCGTACCGTGCGCCTGAAAATCCTGGAGGCCGACCGCACAACGAATAAGGTGATACTATCCCATCGCCAGTTCATCGAGGAGGAACGCCAGCGCCGCCGCCAGGTCACCCTCGACCGCTTGCAGGAGGGCATGGTTTGCGAGGGCAAGGTGCGTAGCATCACCAACTACGGTGCCTTCGTGGATCTGGGCGGCATTGACGGGCTGCTGCACGTCTCGGAGATGGCCTGGGGTCACGTACGCCACCCCTCTGATGTGGTCAAGGAGGGCGAGATCATTCGCGTCGTGGTCCTAAAGATCGAGCAAGACGGCAGCCGCATCTCCCTGGGACGCCGCCAGATTCTGCCTGACCCCTGGAAGGTCGCCGCCGAGAAGCTCCAGGTTGGGCAGACTGTGAAGGCTCACGTCACCCGCGTGGTGCGGAATGGCGCATTTGCTGCGGTTGAGGGCGCTGACGTGGAGGGCTTCATCCCGCAGGACGAACTGGTGTTGGGCCGCAGTGTCAAACCGGATCGGGTTGTCAGCCGTGGCAAAGAAGTCGAGGTGCAGGTACTCGACCTCGATCCCAAGGACCGCAAGCTGCGCCTGAGCATCGCTGCGGTCGAGGAACAGAGCCGCCGCCAGGAGATGCAGCAGCACGCTCGCGCTGGTGAAGAGATAAGCCAGACCCTTGGTGACCGCTTCCCCGACCTCTTGAAGCAGTTTGGCGGCCAAGAAGCTGCCGTAGAATCGGCTGCCGAAGAAGCATCTGAGGAGACCAGAGAGGAAGCGGTCGAGGCGACGCCAGAAGAAGCCTTGGAACAGGCTGCTGAGGAAGCTGTTGAAGAGGCTGTCGAGGAAGCCGCTGAAGAAGCATCTCAAGAAGCTGTCGAAGAGACATCCCGTGACAATTGGGGTGCCCCTAGGCCGGCGAAGGAAGACGAAGAGGCCGCTTCGGACGAGCAGTAGGGAGGCGGGTACGTGATCGTCCTGGGCATTGTCGGTCCCATTGCCTCCGGCAAGTCGGTGGTCCTCGAGGAATTGGCCGAACTGGGGGCGGTGACCCTGGCGGCCGACGAGATCTCCCGTGATTTGCTGAAGCCGGGCAGTGCGCTGCTGGGGGAGGTGGCTGCTGAGTTTGGTGCACATCTGTTGGACGCGGCGGGGCATCTGAAGCGCGCAGAATTGGCTCACCTCATCTTTACCGATGATTCTGCCCGTCAGCGCCTCAATGCCATAATGCACCCCCCGATGTTGGCCGAGATACGCCGACGCATTGAACAGGCCAGGGCGGCTGGTGTCGAGCTGATGGCCATTGAGGCGGCTGTACTCGAGCAGATAGGGGCGCTGGAACTTGCGGACAAGGTGGTTATGGTTACAGCGCCCCGGGATGTTCGCACGCGTCGGCTTAGGGAGCGCGATGGGCTGGATGAGGACGAAGCAACTCGCCGCTTGCAAGTTCAGGAACAAATTGGCCTGGCGCACACGCCGGCCGACTTCAGCATAGACACCAACTGCTCCCTCGAAGCCACCCGCCAGCAAGTCCGCCACCTCTGGCAGACCCTGAACCTGTGAGCCCCGGGCAAGAGCCCCGTCTTTGGGTCAGTTGTAGCAGCTCTGGGGTAGACGGCGCGGGCGCTTTGTGTTACAAATAGCCAACTGCCTTTGACCTGTAGGAGTGTGACTTGGCGTGGACATAGCTGATTTACTGCGTCCAAACATTGCTAACATCAAGCCATATTCACCGGGCCGCACGGCGCCCATCAAGTTGGCCTCCAATGAAAACCCGTTGGGGCCTTCGCCTCTCGCTGTGGCGGCTATGCAAGAGTATGCTAGCCAGGTGCTGTTCTATCCGGATCCGGTCTGCGCCGAACTGAAGCAGGCTCTGGCCGAGCACTGGGGCGTGGACCCGGAGGGCGTGGTCATTGGGCGCGGTTCGGACGAGATCATTCACATGCTGGGCCTGGCGTTTCTGAAGCCGGGTGAGCAGGTCATCTATTCTCTGCCGGCCTTTGCCCTTTACCCGCTCACGACGACGCTGATGGACTGCGAACACGTCCAGGTCCCATCCAAAGACTACACGCACGACCTGGACGCAATGGCCGCTGCCATCACCGATAAGACCAAGCTCGTCTTTATGAACAACCCCTGCAATCCAACGGGCACCTATGTGACCCAGGGGCAGATGGACACCTTTATGCAGCAGGTCCCAGAGCATGTTGTAGTGGCTATGGATGAGCCATACTACGAGTATGTTGATGTCGCGGACTTCCCTGATTCTCTGGGCTATGTGCGGGAGGGGCGCAACGTGGTGGTTATGCACACATTCAGCAAGGCTTATGCCCTGGCGGGCCTGCGCCTGGGCTATGGCATCGCTCCGCCGGCCCTGGCCGCCGGCCTCAAGCTGGTGTGTGAGCCGTTCAATGTCTCCTCCATCGCCCAGGTAGCTGGCGTGGCTAGCTTGCGCGATCCTGACCAGGTTGAACGCAGCCGCCGGCTGGTGGCAGAGGGCAAAGCATATCTTTATGCTCAGTTCGATGCGATGGGCCTGCACTATCTGCCGACCCAGGCCAACTTCATATTCGTGGATATTGAGATGAACAGCGTGGAGTGTTTCGACCAGTTGGTGCAGCGCGGAGTCGCCGTGCGCACCGGGCATATCTTTGGGGACGAGTTCGTCAACTGGATTCGCGTGACCATCGGCACACAGGAGCAGAACGAGCTATTCATAAACGCTCTGCGAGAGGTGCTGGGGGTCTGATCTTTCGTAGGACAGGCATCCTTGCCTGTCTACACCCTGGGATGGACGGTCCAGTCGGAGGGTTATGAACACAAATGATAATTGTAATGCAACCTGGCGCAAG
>JALGTI010000211.1 GCA_029821455.1 Candidatus Zipacnadia bacterium
TTGAGCACCTTATCTACAAAGCTTACAAATCCAACTCCAAGCCGGCTGTCGCGCACATGCCGGCCCACGCGCCTGAGCGGCTCATCGCAGCGGTCAGAGAAGCCCTGCTCAACACTCCGTAGCTTCTCCAGCGCCTGCTCAGAGAGGCGCTCTTCCAGCTTCTGTAAATCCCGGATGCGCTTATCAATCAGGCCCATTCCAGGTCTCCCTTGCGCCACGCGTAGGCCAGCCCCATCAGCAGCAGGCCCAGGAATATCGCCATCTCCACCAGCGGATACGCGCCCAATGCCCCGGGCGCAGACAGGCGCTTATAGACGACAGCCCATGGGAACAGGAAGATGGTCTCCACATCGAAGATGACAAAGATGAGGGCAATCACGTAGTAGCGGACGAAGAACGAACTCCAGGCCTCCCCGAACGAACTCCAGGCCTCCCCGAACGGGGGAATGCCGCACTCGTAGGTCAACAGCTTGGCATCGTACGGGTCAGCAGGGCGCAGGAAGTAAGCTATAATGATTGTGAGCACGGCAAAACCCGCGCCGACCACCAACAACGCGCCGACAGGGCCATATCCGTACGCGATGAACATCCGCTAGACCATCCTACTATGTGATGATTGTCACAAACAGCAAGCACGGACACAAAAAAACACGCTGCTGTTTTCCTTGCTACCCTCGCCACTCCCTGCACTGCAGCTCAGCGGCAGCAACCTCCACAACTCGTGGTACGCCCTGAGTATACCGTCTGTTCGCTCTCGATGTCAAGCCAACCAAGCCTGACCAACTACGTGCAAGCGCATTTGACATCCGCCTGTACCATTGGCTATAATCATACTACACAGTGCTGGCTACCGGACGGTGCCTGGCGCTGATAATATAGATAAAAAGCGTGACGCACATTGAGAGCGGAACTGGTCTCGGTCGGGACCGAGCTGCTGCTGGGGGAGATCACCGATACCAACGCCACCTACATATCGCAGCAGCTCGCTGACATTGGCGTAGATGTCTACTTCCGGCACACGGTCGGTGACAACCTGGGGCGCATCGTCCAGGTCTTACAGGGCGCAATGCGCCGCTGTGATGTTATCATCATCTGCGGCGGATTGGGTCCCACCCAGGATGACCTGACACGGGAGGCTGTCGCTGAGGTCACCGGCCGGCCCCTCCAGCGTGTTCCCGCCGCTGAGCAGCGAGTCCGTGAGTTCTTTGCCCAGCGCCGCCGCGTTCCCTCCGAGAGCAACCTCAAACAGTGTATGGTCCCCAAGGGCGGCCGACTATTGGACAACAACTGCGGCACTGCCCCCGGCCTGCTCGTCGAGCACAACGATACTGTTCTCATAGCCGTCCCCGGCCCGCCTCCAGAGATGCGGACGATGCTAGACAGCGACGTCCTGCCCTATCTGCGCGACCATGTCGCTGCAGCGGAAGGCGGCGTCCTGTTCACCAGGACCCTCCGGCTGTCTGACATTGGCGAGTCAACAGTCGCCGACGAGCTGGCCGATATCATCAGCCAGCAGACCGATCCGACCATCGCGCTGTACGCCTCGCCCGCCGAGGTCAGGATTCGCCTGGCCACTAAGGCCACTGATGAAGCCGCCGCTTACCAGCGACTGAGCAAGGTCGAGGAGCAAATTCGCGCCCGCCTGGGCAGCCATATCTACGGCGTGGACGACGAGACTATGCCGGTGGCCGTCGGCAACGCGCTGCGAGAGGCTGGGAAGACCTTAGCGATAGCGGAAAGCTGCACCGGCGGGCTGATTGCCAGCCGCATCACTGACATACCCGGCGCCTCTGACTACTTTCTCGCCGGTTATGTCGTATACAGTAATGCTGCCAAGACGCGGCTGCTGGGCGTATCTGAGGAGGTCATTGCCCAATACGGTGCAGTCAGCGAAGAGTGCGCGAAGGCGATGGCCGAGGGTGCGCGCCGCGACAGCGGGGCCGATTATGCCCTGGCTACTACAGGCATCGCCGGGCCTACCGGTGGCACTCCTGAAAAACCGGTTGGCACCATCTTCATTGCTGTTGCTGACGATAAAGGGACTATCTGCGAGCATTTCTGCTGGCCTGGCGAGCGGGAGCAATTCAAGGCGCGCGTCGCCCAGATGGCGCTGAATGTCCTGCGAAAGAGGATAGTGGGGGAATGAGCGACAAGGCCCACAAGCTTCGTCTCTTCTTCGCGCTGCCGCTGGCACCAGACCTGCATCCGGCAGTCACGGCAGCGCAAGAACGGCTCAACCCCGCCGGGGCAAAGGTCAAGTGGGTGGAAGCGGAGAATTTGCACTTTACTCTCAAGTTTCTGGGGGCTACGCCGGCAGAGCGGGTCGAGCGGCTGATTGAAGTAGCCGAGAGCGTGAGCATAGCGCATCAGGCCCATCAAATCGAGCTATCCGGCGTCGGGGCGTTCCCGAACCCGCAACGGGCGCGCGTGGTGTGGATAGGCTGTGGCGAGGGCGCCGAGCAGCTTACCGCCCTGGCTGACGACCTCGAAGCGGCGCTGGTCGCCCAAAAGCTCGCCGAAAAAGAGAAGCGGGGCTTCTCTGCCCACCTCACCATCGGCCGGGTGAAGGCCCCACACAGCCTGGACCGACTGGCCCCGCTGATTGAGGCGGAGGCAGATACTGCCATCGGCTCAATGGCATGTGACCACTTCTCGCTGCTGAAGAGTGACCTGACCCCACAGGGGCCGATCTACACGACTGTGCACAGATTTGACCTGACCGGATGAACATATCACAAAGAAGGGGGGCTTTAGATGGCAAAGGACAATGGTGGTGACAGGGACAAGGCGCTCGACTTGGCCCTGACCCAGATACGGAAGCAGTATGGTGAGGGCGCTGTGATGCGTCTGGGCGAGAGGCCAGAGGACCTGAATCTCGAGGTAATCCCCACCGGGGCATTGAGTCTTGACATTGCTCTGGGGGTCGGCGGCTGGCCGCGTGGCCGCATCGTCGAGATCTACGGTAACGAGGGCTCTGGCAAGACCACCCTCGCCCTGCAGGCCATCGCTGAGGCCCAGAAGATGGGCGGCACCTGCGCGTTCATTGATGCCGAGCATGCCTTCGCCCGCGACTACGCCGAGAACCTGGGCATCAACCTCGATGAACTGCTGGTCTCCCAGCCGGATACCGGCGAACAGGCTTTGGAGATTACCGACACCCTCGTCCGCAGTGGCGCAGTAGATCTCGTGGTCATAGATTCCGTGGCTGCTCTCGTGCCTAGCGCTGAACTCGAAGGCGGCATGGGCGATTCACATGTGGGTCTGCAGGCCCGGCTGATGAGCCAGGCTCTGCGCAAACTTTCCGGCTCCCTTTCCAGCACCGGGAGCATTGTGGTCTTCATCAACCAGATTCGCGAGAAGATTGGCGTGATGTTTGGTAATCCAGAGACTACCCCCGGCGGCCGCGCCCTCAAGTTCTGGTCCTCGGTGCGTCTGGAGCTGCGCCGTGGAGAGGCCCTCAAGGAGGGCACCGACATCATCGGGAACCGCGCCAACGTCAAAGTCGTCAAGAACAAGGTGGCGCCGCCGTTCAGGCGCTGCCAGTTCGATATCATCTTCGGTCAGGGGGTGAGTAAAGGCGGCTGTATTCTTGATGAGGCAGTTCAGCTAGGACTGGTGGACAAGTCGGGAAGTTGGTTCAGTATGGGCGAAGAGCGGCTGGGGCAGGGCCGTGAGAACACTGTGCGGTTCCTCAGCGAAAACCCAGATATTGCCAGTGAACTGGAGGCAAAAATCCGCGAACTAACAGGCCTGACGCCGGCCGAACCCGTAGGCGAAACCCAGCAGGCTGAGGAGCCCGGCGACGACACGCCCGCAGCTAGCCTGGAGCTTGAGGCCGAGGACTAAGCACCGGCCTGACCATGGCTTGCCGGTCATCACCTGTCGTTGGCAAGGGAGGTGGTTGAATTATCGCACAGTCGGATTACCGCTATCCAGCAGCAGAAGCGTAATCCCAGGCGATACTCAGTCTACATAGATGGGAACTTTGTGCTGGGAGTAGATGAGGGTGTGGTGGCCAAGCTGGGGCTGCGTAAGGGAATGGAGCTGAGCGCTGAGGAACTGGAACAGTTGGCCACCGAGGAGCAGAGGGCAAAGGCGCAGGCGGCGGTGTTGAGGCTGTTGGAGCGCCGTTCCCGCAGTAAAGCGGACCTTGAAAGACGGCTCAAAAAGAAGGGTTACGAAGATCAGATCATTGGTCAGACACTGGACCAGCTCAGCCAGTTGGGATTAGTAGATGATAACGCCCATGCCCAGGCGCTGCTGGACAGCCTTCTAAAGCGCGATCTGGGCCACTATGGGCTGGTGCACCGCTTGTGTAAGGATGGCATCAGCCGCCAACTGGCCGAGCAAGTAGTCACTGAGCGGTTAGGAGAAAACGGGGAGGCCCAGCGAGGTGCACAAGCCATCGAGAAGCTGCGCCCCAAATTCAAAGACCTCCCGGCTGCCCAGCGACGCCGCAAGTTCTACGAGTATCTCTACCGACGTGGGTTCAGTGGTGAGGTTATCGCAGATCTTCTATCCGCAGACACAGACGACTGAACTGTGAGCTTATCGGTCTCACAGAGCGCAGGATTGGCAGGAACGCCGTTATCTCCACAAGCTTTTCCGGTCGTCTCCATTGCACGATTACACCAAACTCCGGAGGTGATCCAAGTTGTGGACCACCCTTATCAATAACCCCGTAGCCTACGTATCACTGCTGGTGGGGGCCACGGGTATTATGGTAGCTTTGATCATTTATACAAGAGCCAGACAGTTATACCAGCAGACAACACGTCTCAGAACTGATAGCGAGGAACGGTTAGCCGAGCACGAGAAGATCCTGGAAACCGAGCGGCGAGAACTCCAGATAGCCGCCAAGGAGGAGACGCTCAAACTTCGCGCTGAGTTGGAACAGGAGTTCAAGAACTCCCGGATTGAGGCCGAGAAAGTCCGCAAGCGCCTCGAAGAGCGCGAAGACAGCCTTGACAAGCAAAAGAACCAGCTCGAGGAATTGAGCCGCCAGCTTCGCAAGCGTGAAGAGGAGACCTCCGACAAGCAGGCCCAGCTCGACCACGCCGTCCAACAGGCCCACGAAGAACTCCAACGCATCGCCCAAATGACCTCTGAGGAGGCGCGTACCTACTTGCTCAGTCAGGTGGAGGATGAGATTCGTCAGGATGCAGCGCAGGTTATGCGCAGGGTTGAGCAGGAGGCCCACGATGAGGCCGACCGCAAGGCAACTCAGATCATCAGCCAGGCAATCCAACGCTGCGCCGTCGAGCAGACCACCGAGACGACCGTCTCAGCGGTCGCCCTCCCCAGTGACGAGATGAAGGGACGCATCATTGGCCGCGAGGGTCGCAACATTCGCGCCTTCGAACAGCTTACTGGCATTGACCTCATTGTGGATGATACTCCCGAGGCAGTTGTGCTTTCCGGCTTTGACCCGGTGCGCCGCGAGATTGCCAAGACCGCCCTCGAGGTCCTCGTCTCCGATGGTCGCATCCATCCCGGTCGCATCGAGGAGACCGTCGAGAAAGCACGTCAGACAATCGAAGACCGCATCAAAAAGGCCGCAGAACAAGCCACGTTTGAGACCGGCGTCACCGGCCTGCACCCCGAAGTCCTGCGGCTGATGGGCAGGCTGCGCTTCCGCACCAGCTACGGCCAAAACGTCCTCAAGCACTCCATCGAGGTCTCTCACCTGGCCGGGGCAATGGCTGGAGAGTTAGGCGCGAAGGTGGCGATAGCCCGACGCGCCGGACTGCTTCACGACCTGGGCAAGGCGGTTGACTTGGCGCTGGTTCAGGCTGCCGACGCCATCTCCGCCTCTCGCCCCGGCGCACGCCGCGAGACGCTCGAGACATACCTCAAACGCCTGGAGGGCCTCGAGGCCATTGCCAGGAACTTTGAGGGCGTGGACAAGGTCTACGCCA
Organism: Candidatus Zipacnadia bacterium; assembly: GCA_029821455.1. Taxonomy (GTDB): domain Bacteria; phylum Armatimonadota; class Zipacnadia; order Zipacnadales; family Zipacnadaceae; genus JALGVG01. The sequence goes on from JALGTI010000211.1 coordinate 5,919, forward strand.
TCCAGGCCGGCCGCGAGGTGCGGGTGCTGGTCAAGCCCGACCGCATTGACGATCTCTCGGCCCATCGCCTGGCCAAGTCAATGGTGGAGCGGATTGAGAGCGAGCTGGACTACCCGGGCCAGATCCGCGTCACCGTCATCCGCGAGACGAGGGCCGTCGAGTACGCGAAGTA
>JALGTI010000212.1 GCA_029821455.1 Candidatus Zipacnadia bacterium
GGTATTTGCTGTACAGGCCCTCCACCACGATGACATCGGGCTGCAACTCGGCGAGCACCTCACCGACGCCCTGATGGATTTGCCGCAGGCGCACTTCCAACTCCGCCTTGGCATCCGAGCGTACTACGCCGCCTTCGACCAGCCGGCTGTGCCCCTCTTGGTGCTCAATTAGGCCGTAGCCAGTCACTTGCAGTCCCGGATCAATGCCGAGTATTCGCACACAATCACCGATGCGATTATAGCACATTGCGTTCCCGTCCGCTATAATAGGGAAGTGGTGACGGCAGATAACGGCAGACAACAACAGACGACAGCAGACAACAACAGATAAAGGCCGCAAGCATCCAGCGTGTTCCCCCTCCCTTCCCTTCGGCGGGCTCAGGGCGAGCAGGGGGCAGATGTCTTCTCGCGTAATGGTGGCAATGAGTGGTGGTGTTGACTCATCGGTAGCCACGGCGCTGCTGGTGCGGCAGGGGTATGAGGTCATCGGCGCTACGCTGAAGCTGCTTGCGGGTGCCGACGCCGGTGCCGCTTTGCGTGCCCGCCGGGCTTGTGACTTGCTGGGTATTTCTCACCATACTCTTGATTTCGTTGCCGAGTTCAGGAAGCATGTGATTGAGCCTTTCTGCGCCGAGTACGCGCGCGGGCGCACTCCTAACCCGTGTATCAACTGCAACCGCTGGATGAAGTGGGAGATGCTATTGCGTGAGGTCAAAGAGGCCGGTTGTGACTATCTAGCCACCGGTCATTACGCCATCATCGAGCAGGCTGCCCATCGCTGGCAGCTTCTGCGCGGCAACGACCGCACCAGGGACCAATCTTATGTCCTGTATTGCCTCACCCAGGAGCAGCTCGCTCACACGCTGCTGCCGCTCGGAGAGCTGACCAAGGAGCAGGTGCGCGAGCTGGCCACCGAACTCAACCTCCCCGCTGCTCAAACCCCGGAGAGCCAGGACATCTGCTTCGTCCGCGAGGGCAGCTATCGGGACCTGCTCACTGCTCATATGGTGATGCAGTCCGGCGAGATCGTTGACCAGCAGGGCAATGTGTTGGGCCGGCATAGCGGCCTGGGCAACTACACAGTCGGTCAGCGCAAGGGCCTGGGTATCGGTGGCCACCCGCCGCTGTTTGTGCTGGCCAAGGACATTGAGGCCAACCGCCTCATCGCCGGCCCCAGGCAGGCCCTCGCCAGACGCCGCTTCGAGGTGGAAGATGTCAACTGGCTCTCTATTGAGCCGCCACTAATTGGAGAGACGATTGAGGCCCAGGTAGAGGTCCGCTACCGCGCCCGGCCGATTGCCTGCCATGTCACGTGGCTGGCAGGTAGGGCTACCGTTGAGCTTGCCGAGCACGACCAAGCCATCTCACCCGGCCAGGCCGCAGTCTTCTATGCTAACGATGTAGTGCTTGGAGGCGGAAGTATCTGCTGACAGCATCCCATTGACCAACCCACAGGCACGAATATTAAGCCGTGGCATAATTCAGCCCACCAGAAGTCAGTATCTCAAAGGAGCTTAGGCGCGTGCGGGGAAAACATTCTGGCAATGCATCACAATGAACAGGAGGCACAGTATCATGTCTAGTCTATCAAATAGCTCATCCACGGGCAGTCCAGTTCAGGGTCGCTCGATGACACGTCGCCCGCTTGGACACACCGGTTGGGACAGCCCTCTCGTCATCCTCGGCGGGGTGACACTGATAGGAATGAAGCAGGATGAAGCCAATAGATTTGTCGCCCAAGCTCTGGATGCGGGTGTTAATCAATTTGATGTGGCCCCAACTTATGGGGATTGCGAGGTTGTGTTAGGCCGCGCTTTGCCCGGGAACCGGGAGCAGGTCTTCATAGATTGCAAGACCACACAACGCACCAAAGACGGGGCGGCCACAGAGCTTCGCAACTCGCTGCAGCGTCTGGGTACCGAGTACATTGACCTCTATCAGTTCCATGCGCTAGACAGCCCGGATGACTTGGAGACGGTGTTGGGCCCTGGCGGTGCAATGGAGGCCTTTCAGGAGGCCAAGCAGCAAGGCCGTATCCGCTTTATTGGGATAACTGGCCATCGACCGGACAATATTCTGGCTGCCCTCGGGCGCTATGATTTCGACACAGTGATGTTTCCGGTTAACTTCGTCATCCGGCAACATAGCGACTATGGCAAGGCTCTGCTTGCCAAGGCCAAGCAACGAGATATCGGGGTGATGGCTATCAAGGCACTTGCCAGCCGTAGATGGCAAGAGGGCGAGCACACGTCGTTCCCGAATTGCTGGTATAAACCAGTCAGCAGTGAACGGGATGTTAACCTAGCTGTGCGTTTTACGTTGTCCCAGCCCGTCACAGCGATAATCCCTTCCGGCGACCCAGGATTGTTTAGCAAAGCACTGTGGGCCGCCGCCAATTATTCGCCGCTTGCACCAGACGAGCTTGAAGAACTGAGGGCTAGGGCTGCCCATCTGCAACCCATTTTCCCATAGCGCAGAGTTAGTCGCTCAGGGGCGGGACGAACTGATTAAGAACTAGTGGTCGCATCACCATCGCTGCCGAATTGTGAGATATTCGGTGCGAGGCGCGAGATTACTCCATTATCTTGATTCCACGGGAGGCACGATATGACATCGCGCGAGCGCGTGCGCCGGGCTGTGCTGTTCCAGGGCCCCGACCGCATCCCCTATCGCCTGCCGGAGCCATACGGCTCCGACATTCTGGGCGTTGGGGCAAGCGATGACCCCAACTGGCAGCCCAGCATCAAGACTGAGATCGAATGGGAAGACGAGTTTGGTTGTATTTGGACCAGGCTTTCAGATGACAAGACGATGGGCCGGGTGACCAGCCATCCACTGACGGACTATGCACTCCTGGATGACTTTCCCTTCCCTGATTACAACAATCCTGCCCGCTACGAAGCAGCCCGACAGGCGATTGCCGAAAATGATGATGAGAAGTTCGTCCTCGCAAGTGTCCCCCTCAGCTTCAGCCACCGCCTGGAATACCTGCGCGGCCACGACGCGGCCTGGACTGACCCGTACGAACATCCCGCTGAGCTTCGCAGGCTGCTGAGCAGGCTTGCCGACATTGCCATTGATGCAATAGATCACTTCGCGGAGATCGGCGCTGACGGCATTATGTCCTACGATGACTGGGGCCTGCAGGACCGCTGTATGGTCAGGCCGGACATCTTCGCTGAGTTCTTCAAACCCGCCTTCCACCGCGTCTATCACCACTCTCACGAACGCGGCCTGCTCAACTTCCTGCACAGTTGCGGCCACGTCACAGACCTGCTGGATCACTTCATCGAGGCCGAGCTCGATGTCATTGAGGTCCAGCAGCAGCAGAATATGGGGCTGGAGACCCTCGCTGAGCGCTTCGGCGGCAGGATCTGCTTCTGGTGCCCGGTTGACATCCAGAACACTATGGTCAGGGGCAGTGTCGAAGAGGTGCGCGCCTACGCCAGGAAGCTGATTGACAGCTTCGGCTGTTTCAATGGCGGCTTCATCGCCCACTGGTATTCCGACCCCGGCGCGATTGACCACACACAGGAGAAGATAGACGCGATGTCCCAGGAGTTTGTCGAATACGGCGGCGCCTTCTACTCGCGCTGAAGTCTCAAGCCTGCCGCGTAGTGAAAAAAAGAGCGAGGCCTAAATTGGGCCCTATATCAGGCTGGCCACGAGGTCCCCAGACTCAGTGGTGCTGACGCCGCTCTTGGTGGACAGGTCGCCCAGCTTGCCCGATGCCAGGGCCTTCATCACAGCGCCCTCAATCGCCTTGCCCACCTCTGGCTCGCCCAGGTGCTCCATCATCATCCCGGCCGCCGCGATTGCCGCGATGGGGCAGATGACGTGCTTGCCCGTGTACTTGGGCGCTGACCCGTGGATCGGCTCGAACATTGAGACGCCCTCCGGGTTGATGTTCCCTGAAGCCGCCACCCCCATCCCGCCCTGGATCATCGCGCCCAGGTCGGTGATGATGTCACCGAACATATTGGTGGTCACGATTACGTCAAACCACTCAGGGTTCTTGACCATCCACATACAGCAGGCGTCAACGAAGGCGTACTCCTTGGTGATATCCGGGTACTCCTCACCGACCTCGGCAAACGTGCGCCGCCACAGGTCGTGGCCATAGGTCAGCACATTCGCCTTGTCCACTGAGTGCACGAGCTTGTCCTTGTTCCGCTTGCGGGCCAGTTCAAAGGCATAGCGCATTATCCGCTCACAGCCCTTGCGGGTGTAAATGGCGGTCTGCACAGCGACCTCGTCAGGTGTGCCCCGTTTCATCTGCCCGCCGACACCGACATACATATCCTCAGTGTTCTCGCGGATAACCACGAAGTCAATGTCCTCAGGCCCTTTGTCTTTGATAGGCGTCCAGACACCCTCGTAGAGCTTGATGGGCCGCAGGTTGATGTACTGGTCGAAGTCGAACCGCAGCCTCAGCAGGATGCCCTTTTCCAGGATGCCGGGCGGCACCTCCGGGTGCCCGACCGCGCCGAGGTAGATGGCATCCATCTGGGACAATTCGTCCATCACGCTGTCGGGGATGATCTCGCCGGTGCGCAGGTAGCGGTCTCCGCCGACATCATATTCAATAGTCTCATACTTCACATCGAACTTCTCAGCCGCCACCGCCAGCACCTTAAGCCCTTCGGCCACCACTTCAGGCCCAGTGCCATCACACGGCAAAACAGCAATCCTGTGCATCGCTTGGCCTCTTTTCACGAGTTTCACACATACTTCCGCGAAGATTATAGCAGATAGCGCCAAGGTGGGGAAATGCGTGCCCCCGCTGTGTCAGACCGTGACCCGCTGGCCCGGCTGCGGCCAGTATGTCTCCGGGAAAATCTCGCGGGCTGCGGCGAGTATCTCTGCCTCAGCCTCAGGCACGCTGTGAACCAGGTACAGTCGCCCCACTCCGGCCTCACGCGCGATAGTGGCTGACTGCCGGGCGCTGCAATGGTCGGTGTTGGGTGTCACCTCGAGGTCCGTCAGCCCGTATGATGCCTCGTACACCAGCATATCCACGCCCTCGAAGTGTTCCGCCAGCGCCGGCAGATAAGCGGTATCCCCGGAGATGCCGATTGTCTTGCCAGTGCGGTTGTCCTCGAACCGGTAGGCCAGGCCCGGCACCGGGTGTTGCGTGCGAGCTGTCTTGACCGTGAATTCCCCAATCTGGATTACCTCATCCGGCGCAACGCCCATTACCTCCACATCTGACTGCTCGGAGCGGACATACTCCCAGCCGATATAGGCATTGGCGCACCCGACGACCCGCTCAATGTCCTCGGCCGGCCCGACCACGGTAAGCCTTCCCTGCGGCTCGCGCAGCCCCACGTAGAAGAGCACACCAGCGAGGCCGAGGTAATGATCCTGGTGGCAGTGGGTGAGCACGACATAGTCTAAGTCTAGAGGCGTATAGCCGCACTCGCCCATGGTGATGGCTGCATTCCAGCCACAGTCAACCAGGGCGTGATCGTTCAGCATAAAGCTGGCGGTATCGTTATCGCTTTGCGGGATACAAGCGTCGGTGCCGATGAAGGTCAGTGTAGTCTGGGGCATACCCACCTCCGGGGCAAGCAACAGCGGCGAAGGATTATATCAGAAAGCATCGAACGTGACAATCAGGCCCGCGTGGCGATC
>JALGTI010000005.1 GCA_029821455.1 Candidatus Zipacnadia bacterium
GACGCTGGCTATCGGTGGCGAAGGGGAATCCAGCGAGATGCCTGGTCAGGGGCGGTTCCAGGTGACCGAGGACGACCGTCTCTTCGTCTTCTACTATGTCAGCGGCAAGGACGCGGAGGGCAAGGGTATCTCGGAGAACCGGGTGCTGGAGATGTTGCCGGATAACACTCACAGCGAGCCGGTGAAGGTGGCGTTGGAGCATCCATTCACGAGCTTTATGACCGCGACCTGGCGGGCCGGCTGCGCGCGCTCCAACATACTGGATATCTACGGCAACTGCGCCGGCAAGGGCAACACAATGTGCTACGCCAGGATCAGGCTGGGGGAGTGAGGATATAGCAGGCCTAGCACAGATACCTCACTTCTGACCGCAAGCCTGGAGGGCCTATGAGCGTGCCAGGTAGACAGTGCCCAACTGCCCTGCGAGGGCGGGAAGCTGCAACTCAAAGAGGCCAGTCTGCTGCGGACATTTGATGGCGTTTGCATTTTCGGGAGTGTATGCCGTCCGGAAACGGAGGAATTCCGCGCCCTGAATCCGCCAAGGTCAATCTCGATAAAGGGCCGGACAAGCTAATGATGGGATGAGTGGATGCGCGTCAAGCGGATTATCTCACTCCTCCTCCCCCTCACCGCCTCGGCCCCGGCCCTATGGCCTGGTGGGCTACACCGGCATACCTAGCACCTCGGCTGGATTGGTCAGCGTAAGCGCCTCAAACAACTCGGGCTTGCGTACGCGGTCAATAATTCGGCGGCAGGGCGAGAGCAGTGGTGGCCTGTGGTAAGGATCATGGGCGTCAGTGGCAATGAGAGTAGCAATCCCCTCGCGGATGAAGTTGAGGGCGAGGTTGCGTACCGTCCGACCCTCGTGGCCCAGGAGGCTGGCGACATTGACCTGTAGCAGAATGCCCCGTTCGGCGAGTGTTTCCATTAACTCCGGCCGGCGGCGGGCCAGTTCACTGCGCTCAGGGTGGGCGATGACGGGGACGTAGCCGGCCAGCTGCAATTCAAACAATGTTTGCTCAGCAAAGGTAGGCACCCCGAAGAAGGGCAGTTCGATGAGCAGATGCTTGCCGCGTCCGCCGAGGAGGGGAAGCGCTTCCTCGGAGGCCTGTTGGGGCAGATCGGGCATCAGGGGAATCTCCGCGCCCGGCAGGAGCTCCAGCTCTACGCCTCCAGTGTACAACGCGGCAGTCAAGCGGGCGACGCGCGCGGCCACGTAGTCCGGCGAGAACGGCTCTCGCGGATCCAGGTGTGGGGTGCAGACCACAGTCCTGATGCCATCTTCGAGGGCCAGGCGTGCCATCTCAATGGAGGCCTCTACCTCGGAGGGCCCGTCATCAATGCCGGGCAGGATGTGGGAATGGATGTCTATCATATCCGGGACCCAGTCTCTGCAAATGAGCGTGAGAGGCTCACTGTTTGCGGTGCCGCAACCTGTGCTGGAGCTGCTCTATTAGCTCGGCAGCACGGGCGCGGGCCTTGAGAAGCGGCTCTACATCACTGCAGTGAATTATCTCCAGCGGGACTTGTGTGAGCTCTCTTGCCTCTCTCAGCAATGTCTCGTCGCGTTCAGTAACCCCAACCCCCTGTAATTCCCCCACGAGTTGCTCCAGAAGCTTGAGGTATTCGAAGTCGTAGAGGCCGGCGCGGAAGTTCCACAGGCGGAAGGATGCCAGGCGATTGTCAGGGCCGTTGGCGAAGGCCAGGGCTTCCTTGCCCGCGTAATAGAGCAACGCGCAACTGGCTGAGCCGGGGTCCTGCCAGTTGCTGTAGGGCAGGGTGTCGAGGTCGAGCCACTTCTCCCAACACGCAACACCGGGGACACCTCGTTCATGCCAGGCGTGGACCGAGTAGATGAGATAACCATCCATACCCCAATGCTTGGCGAACCACCCTTTATGGCGCGAAAGCCACACATCCGGCACAAATCCCATATTGTTGTCATACCACCAAATCTTGCAGCCAGCCTGGCGCAACTCTTCGATCTGCTCTCTGACCAGTGCCCGCTCGGCGATGCACCAGATGTCGCAGGCGTTGGGGAAATAGTCATTACCATAGGTTTGCTCATTGATGGTGCACATTGTGGGGATGCCAAACATCTCCCGCAGCCGACCAAAATGCTTGGCCATAGTTTCGTAGCCAGAGGGTAACACTTCGTCAAACCCGTAGAAGAAGAAGTTGTCACGAGGGATGCCAAGTTGCTCCATGCTATTGAGAAATTCTCCATAGCTGCGCCGAAGCCAGTCATCGTCTTGGCTCGCGTGCCAATCGCCTTGGGTAGCCATCTGAAATAGCTGCTGGCCTAGTTCGCAGTGGTGCTCTATGGTCTCATGGGGGATGAATAGCCCGGGGGGACGTCTAGATCTCTGGAGGTAGCCACCGTATATTCTACCCGGATCAAGCCCATAGTGGATGAGAGTTGGGCCGTCGGGAACCTTGAGAGCGTCGCCGTCCTCGGTCACTGCTGGTAGCGTTCCACAGGTGGTCTTGAGCGAGAATCTCTGGGGCATTTCAAAGCGGTAGACGTGCAGGAGAACAGGCACAGTCACAGAGTGCCCGTGTGCATTAACGGTGACCTGTAAGTGGTAGTCGCCAGCGGCCAGGTTGCGCGGGATTGACACCTCGAGAAGGTAGGGCTGTCGTCTCAGGGCTGGCACCCGGAGCGCATCGGGGGCAGGGTAAAGAATGTCGGGATACCATTGCATATCATAAGCGGTTGTCCCTGCTGTTTCGGGTCCTCGGTTCATGAAGCCGAGCGCAAATAGCTTCACACGGTCCGGCGGCAGGGCGGGTGGCAATTTGACGCCGATGCCGACATCCCGTAGTTCGCGGGACAGTGCAAAGACGATAAGCTGGATACCCACGGATTCGCCCTTGGCGCCAGCCAGTTGGGCAGGTCCGAAGCTGCCCTCAAAGCGGCTGCCGTACGGCTTCAGGAACTCACTGGGATTGTGCCAGCCGACCACGAATGGGACGCTCGGTGTCGCCTCGGCCAGCACGCGGCGGGCATCGGCATGGGCCGCCTCCATCACTTGAAGCTCTGCATTGAGGCGAGTAATAAGGTGTTCTACATAAGGGTTGTCGGGGACTATTCGGGCGACAGCGCTGTGGGCAGCAGACAGATCCTCCGCCAGAGTACTGAGTTGTGCATGTGCGGATGGCGTGAGGCTGCCAGCCTGCAGGGTCGCCGACAGGCGGTCCTCCAACTCGGCGCGCAAGTTGATGTACTGGGCCATCTCGGCTTCCAGGCGGGAAGCAGTTGACAGGGCGTCTTGGACGTTCTCCTTGGAGACAGGCAAGGCGGCCAACCTGCGCTTTTCCGCGTTCAGTGTGGCGTTGAGTTCTGCCAGCTCTGCCTCTCCCACCCCAACATTGCCAAGCAGCGTGATGGCCGCCGCCAGGCCTTCGAAGTGCGCGCCCAAATCGCGTGTTACGCGGATGTTGTCAATATAGCGCACGTGTTCCTTAGTCGGTGCTTTAGCGTAGAAGCGTATGGACGAGATTGTCGAAGGGTCGAGGTCTCTACCACCCCTGGCGACGGTCAGCCAGTGGTGGATGTCAAACTGTGCTCTGCGGAGCTCTTGGGGTTGAACCTCAACGAGGAATCCGACCCTGGAATCCTCAGTGTGGAAGTTGACTCTGGGAGACAGGCCAGTATCTGGAACCGGCTGGAGTGCGGGGTTCCACATGTCAAGTTCCACCTGCTCGAACTCACTGAAATCCGCCCACGCCGGCAGGTCAGCCTTGTCGGCACCGCAGTAGGCCCATTCGTGGCCTGGGTGGTAGGTTATTCTAAGCGAGCGCGCACCATGACTGGCCCAGGTGTCGGCGACTTCAATTGAAGCGCGGTCAGCAGTCCACCGCTCAAGCGCCCCTTCATCCTCAAAATCCTCGATGATGACCGTTACTGGCTCCAGCAAAGCGGGACCGTCATTCTCAGCCGTGGCCGTGTGGCTTGAGCCAGCCAAGATACCGAGCATTGTAAGCAAGCATAGACTGCGCAAAGAACATGAGCCTCCTTCTCTAATGACCGGAGTCTGGCCTGTGCCGATTGAGTGACAGCGGGAGTTAGTCTGCTAGTTGATTGAGCAACTCCAGAGTTGTGTTGACCATCGCCGGGCCCGTACCTGGAGCCACCCGGGCCGAGCGGGCCAGGCGCGTCTCATAACCGCCCTGGCCGAAGGCCTCGTCGGTCGGGACATAGCCCACCCAGTCATTGGCTAGCTCCACGGTCATGGTGCGAGCAAAGGGTGACTTTTCCTTAATCTCAAGGCCAATCTGGACGAAGATCTCCCCCGGCAGACCTGCGATAGCCAGATCAGCGATGCGTAGACCTCCGATCCAGGTGTTCTGCTCCAGCGGCAGCTTGTCAACTTCAATTGCCTCGCGGGCATAGACCTGCTCCATTTCGCCGTAGTCAGCAGGGTTGTCCAGCACCGCTTGCGCAGCGGCGAGGTCTTCGGGGCTGAGTTCGCGACGGCGAACTGGCAGTTCGGTCAGCGCTGCGGCGAGGGTGACCTCTTCAAGATAGTCCTCCAGGTGTATCTGGTTCCACTTCTTGAAAGTTTCGGCGGCCAGGACATTGGCGACACGGTCGCACTGATAGTGGGGGTAGGGATACTGGGGTGCTGGGCGGGTGAAGTCCCAGTTGTTGATGTCGCCACAGCAGCCGTTGGCCATAATCGCGACAAACTCAGCGCCGGCCATGCGCTGCAGGGCTGTGGCAAAGCACTCAAAGTAGTCTGCTGATACACTGAGGTCAAACGGGCCGCCGACATAGTGCAGTGAATAGTTGGCAATCACCGCAATCGGCTCGCGGTCGGGGGTCTGGATGGCCAGGATTGCGACCTCCGGGTCGGTGGGGCCGGCCGGCTTGACCTTATTGGGGTTCTCATAGCCCGGGTTCATCTGCACAGTGCCGTCCTTCATCCACCACCGGCGGTTGTAAGTCTCTTCGGGCACGCTGCCGGAGATGTGTCCGAGTACAGCCGGCTGCAGGCGGTTCTGGGCCAACTTGATACTATCGGCGATCTTATCTGGTGCCCAGCTCATATAGATGTCGTCAGCGTCCTCAATGCCCAGCGCTCCCCTGGTGGCCGGGCCGGTGTGCGTATGAGTGGCGCAGATCATTATGTTCTGGGGCGGGATGCCGGTCAACTCGCTGGCTCGTTGCTTGATGGGATCTACGTCTTCGCGGACGAGCACGATCACATCGCACATTACGAAGGCGATGGAAGTCTCATCATTTTCCAGCACCACCGCCTTGGCCAGAAGTGGGTCGGCGACGTCCTGGGCCTTGCGGTCGTGGAAGTAGCCGACCAGGCTAGTGCCCAATCGCGGCGTGATATCGGTGTATGCGGCACCGGCGCTGAGCTTTGACATATCGTTCTCCCCTTTGGGTAGTGTGAGAGTGGCGGTAGAATTAGCCAAGCTGTTTCGATGCACCTTCACAGGCCGGATACAAGTCTGCTGAGAGCGGCTTATGGCTGGGGGGTGGCCGATCAGCCCGAGGTTTGCTTGACGGTAGGGAGGACATTCGTGTAGAATCATCGAACTGATAGGTGATGTGAGGCAATGGCGGTGCCACAGGGCCTTGCATATTGTATAACGAGTGATGCTTTGGTAGCAGCAGGCAAATAGGGCGACTTGAAGACAGGTGAATCTGAGTATGCAATATGTAGTGGCGGCAATCGCGCTAATCAGCGGAATTGGAATAATCTTGGCGGTGATGTTTCAGTCGAAACAGGCTGATGGCTTTTCGGCGGCGTTGGGCGGGGCGGATTCGTCTCAGTTCAAGGCAGGCAGTGCGGAAGAGCGCCTTGACAAGCTGGCGAAGGTTGCCTCAGTAGTCTGGATAATCGCCTGCATCATTGGGGCATTGCTGTGGTACGCCGGTCGCTAGCTAGGGGAGGCCACAGTTGCGGCATCTGTGGGCGCCATGGCGAATGGAATACGTCACAGATTCGAAGGCTGAGGGCTGCATCTTCTGTGCAATGGCTCAGGCAGAGGATGACGAACAGAACCATATCATATATCGCGGCGCGCACAGCTTTGTTGTCCTGAATGCCTTTCCGTACAATAGTGGACACTTGATGATCGTACCGTATGCACACGTAAGTGATATTCTTGATTTGAATGGTGAGCAGTTATGTGACATAATGTCTGTGGCCAGGCTGTGCTGCAAGGCGCTGGGGAGATATGCGCGGCCAGAAGGCATCAACCTGGGGATGAATATCGGACGTGCGGCCGGCGCGGGGATAGATGAGCACGTTCATCTGCACATCGTACCACGCTGGACCGGGGATACGAACTATATGACAGCAGTGGGCGACACGCGGGTTGTGCCGCAGTCGCTTGAGGAGACTGCGGCGAGCCTCAGGCCGATCTTGAGAGAGTTGGCGTCTGAGCTGGCTGGTTCAGATGACAGTGAGTAGAGGAGAGGGGCAGAGATTATGACCCTAGGCAGGGTAGGAATTCAAGGAGTGCTGATCGTTGCACTAATCGCAGTGGTTGGGCAGGGCGGCTATTGCCAGAAGGTGAGCATCACAGCGCCGGAGGATGGAGCGCGCGTGCGAGGCAAGGTGCTTGTGCAAGGGACGAAGGCCAGCGCGGACGGCTGGATATCGTTCCGGGTTGGGCAGGGGGATACAGAGGGAGAGTACATCCACGCCGTGACGTCGCCCTTTGAATTCAAATGGGACACCCAGGTGCGAGACGAGGACGGTAACAAGCTGTATCCCGACGGCCAGTACCGCCTTGTAGCCGTAGCGCACGACGCTGCAGGGCACCCGCAAGGCGAAGCCTCCATCACGGTGACAGTCGGCAACGATATCAAGCCCTCGGAAGTCGGAGGCAAGGTGAACCTGCGGAGCCTGTACCTGCGTGGTCAGCAGGTGCTGTATGCGTTGGAAGGGGAGACCAATGTCATACTGGGCAAAGAGGCGGCCGACTACATCAAAGACCTCAATGAGATGAGCAAGGGAGGAATGGGCGGGGGCATGATGGGTGCCCCCGGTGGCCCAATGCCAATGGGCGGAATCGGTGGGGTAGGAGGACCGGCTGCGGGGATGCCTCGCCTGGGGGGCATGGTTGGCGGCCCGGCGGGGGCTGCAGCAGGTCTGGGCGGGATGGGCCAGATGGAAGTAAAGCCACTGCCAACCGAGCTACAAGTCATCGCCAAGGGGAAGTGGACGGAGGAGTGCCTGTCGCCGACGGCGACTGGGCGAGCGGTGATTGATAAGATCTTCGAGGATGGTTGGTACGCAGTGGTCGCCAAGGACGCACCAGGGCCGAGGCGGCTGAAAGGTGCCGGGGAGATGCATCGCGTAAAAGTCTTCCCCACCGCTGTGGTTGAACCGATGCACGACGACTCACCACGCTTTGCCTATGGCGAATTGTATATTGAGCTTCCGGACCGCGACTTGCGCGTTGGGGACACGTGGAACGGGCAGATGACCTACTGCGCATATCCGGAGCAGGAGGAACCGATTAAGACACAAGCTACCCACAAGCTAGACGGCTTTGAATACAGAGGCGCATACCGCTGCGCCAGGATCGTGAGCACCTTCGCCAAAGACGAGGAGGAGGGCGACTGGCAACTGGCTGGCATACCGGTCACGGGTCAGATGCAGGCGGGCGGAGGCATGGGTGGCATGGGTGCGCCTGGGGGCCCGGGGATGGGCGCCCTTGGGGGGCCCGGCCCCGGCATGGGTGGACCGGGATTTGGTGGCCCTGGCGGGCCCGGTATGTGGCCACCGGCTACTAGTGGTGGAATGCCGGGCGCGGGCTTTGGTACGGAACCACCAAAGTTTGAGTCGAAGCTCGAGGGGACACGGGTCTCATACTTTGCTCTGGATGCCGGGCGGTTCGTGGCAATGCAGGATACGCTCAAGCGAGAAGTTGAACTAATGCCTCAGGCGCTGACTGGTCTGCTGGCGGCGGTGCTGCAGATCGCCGCCCCAACGGCGATGGGTGGCGGTGGGCAGATGGGGCCAGGCAGCGCGATGCCTGGATTTGCCGGACCGGGGCCAGCAGGCCCGGGAATGGGCGGAATGCCTGGAGCAGGGATGCCTGCCCCCGGCGGGCCGATGATGGGGCCTGGGGGCCCTGGAATGCCGGGACCGGCCGGGCCCGGTGGAATGATGCCTGGCCCGGGAATGCCCGGCCCGGGAATGCCTGGACCGGGGATGCCGGGAGCCGCAATGCCCGGTAGGCCCGGCATGCCCGGAGGCCCGGGCATGGTCGGCCGGCCGCCAGGGATGCCCGGTGGAATGATGCCCGGTGGAATGATGCCCGGCCAACCTGGAATGCCAGGTGGTCCCGGAATGATGCCGCGCGGACCTGGCGGGATGATGGGGGCCCCAGGCGGGATGGGAATGCCCGGCGGGATGGCTGGTGGGATGGGCATGGCGCAGGTACCGGCTGAACCGGTCAAGTTCTCGGTAAAAACAAAGCTGAGCATCGAAGAGAAATCATCCAGTGGTGGTCCGACAAAGGTGGCGCGCTGGTAAGGAATACGGAGTGTTAGCACAGCTAACATAGGGAGGGCCGCGGCAGGGGAAGCCGCGGCTCTCCGTGCACCGGAGCAAGCTCAATGGGTCAAACGTGTGGAAGCGGACTGCCTATTGTCGCGGTGCTGCTGTTGGGCACTGCCCTCGTGACAACAGATTGCTGGGCTCAGGCCGGACAGGCCGAGCGCAAGCACGTGGAACTGGTGCTGTGGTACGATGGGCACCAAGAAAAGGTGGATCTGAAGGCGGCTCATGATGCCGTCTGGATGTACCAGCAATACCATCCGAATGTCTTGATTCATATCACTGACAAGCCTACGGCGGAAGCCTACGAAAGCATCCTGAAGTGGTGTGGCAAAGAGGCGAAGTCCGCCCCGGATATGGTTGTAATGCCAGATGCGTGGTTGCCGGACTTTGCGCGATACCTGCTTCGCCTTGACAGGGTGGTGGATGCCGAGCGCCTGGCGAACATCCCGCGAGCGGTCCTGACGCAGCTTATGGTGGGAGGCCGGCTGCGGGCCGTGCCCTGGCGTGTGGATTCACGAGTGCTGCATATCAGGCGTGATCTGCGGGAAGCAAACGGCCTCACGCAGCCAGAGAACTGGCAGGACGTAGTGGAACTGGCCCAGGCGCTTCACGACCCGCCGGGGCTGTATGGCATCGGGCTGCCAGGGAGTATGAATGGTGATGGGGCGGCGGCGCTGCTGGATGTGCTATGGGGACTGGGTGCTGAGGTAGTTGATGAAAACGGCAAGCTTGCCTTGGAGCAGGAGGCGCTGGCCGAGGCGCTGTCAAGCTGCCTGAGCATCACAGAAGCGACCTCGCAACCGCAGGCGCTAACCTGGTCGCAAGCGGAGTTGGAGGCACTGTTTCTGGACGGACGCCTGGGCTGTGTGATTGCGGATACGGAGTTTAGCCAGAGCCTGACTTGGACTGGAAGCGAAATGGAATGGGAGGTGTGCCCATTTGCAAAGAATGGGGAGGGGAGCGCGGATATTACGGTCCAAGGGCTGGTGGCATTCCGCAACAGCGACGTGCGCTCCGAGTCTGAGGAATTCATCAACCTGGTCTGCTCTGAGCAGTGCCAGCAAGTATTAAGCGGGCTGGGGGGAGTGCCGGCAGCACTGTCACTGATACCTAAATGGCGCAGAACACCAGACCGGGCCGGCCTTGTCGCTAACCTGGAACGCGGTGTGGGTGTGCCGCCGGAAAGCTGGCCGATGCTCAGGGATGTGCTGGGGCAGGCGCTGTATCTGGTGCTAAGCGGACGGCAGTCGCCTCAGGAGGCCGCCAGCCAGGCCGTTGCCGTAGTGGAAGCCGCTGGCGCGGTGCCGTGAACTAAGTGTAGGGGCTACAGTTCGATGCCCTTGCGGGCAGGCGTGCCAGTGTGATACGGATGTTTGATTTCTCGCATCTCGGTCACCAAGTCGGCGACCTCCAGCAACGGGCCAGGCGCATTGCGGCCTGTACAGATGACCTCAACGCGGGAGGGGCGAGAAGCGAGAACATCCAGCACCGCAGCGACATCCAGCAGGCCCAGGTGAAGAGCGTTGTTGATCTCATCGAGGACAACAAGGTCATAATCGCCGGAAGTGATAGTCTCAGCAGCAAAGCGCCACGCATCTGCGGCGGCACGCCGGTCCTGATCCGAAGGCTCTCCACCGAAGATCGTGGGAGATGAGTGACTGGCAAAGGTGCGTAGGATAAACGAGTCACCGAAGCGGTCGGCAAGCTTATGCTCCGCTGAGGGGACGGCGCCCTTGATGAACTGTACGAAACAAACGCGCAAGCCGGCGCCAAGGGCGCGCCAGGCCTGTCCGAGAGCGGCCGTGGTTTTTCCCTTGCCGTCGCCAGTATAAACCTGGATGAGGCTGAAGGGCAGTCGAGCAGGCATAGGGCATCAACAAGATTGAGACAGGTATGCGCGGTGGCATTGTAGAATAGGTAGATAAGCATGTCAATGGCGGAGGCTTTTTGTGGGTGAGGGAGAAGGTGACAGGCTCAGTGGGGTGGAAGGTAGAAGCATTAGATAGATTCTGTGGGTGGAGGCAGGACGGCTGAAGGTGAGGAGTAGCCTAATATGTTGGATGTGAAGGGACTTGCAAAAGCGGCGCGGGCCGAAGGCGGCCCGATCGAGATTGAAAAGCAGATGACATTGCCGTGGACCGATGCGTTTCGCATCAGTCTGCGGAACGTGACGCTGCGGCTAGGGCGGGCAGCCATCACCGCTGCGGGGGTAGTATTGGGGATCGCGTTCCTGGCCTCAGTGTGGACCTCAAAGGTGGTCGTTGAGGGGTTGGAACTCAGCCAGGAGGAGGCCCACAGGCGCCAGGTGGAGGCCGTGCAGACGGCAGCCGGAGTTGAAGAGGAGGCAGGCACAGCGACGGAAGTGGTAACTGCGGAGGAGAAGGCGAATCGGGCGGCCCGGCAAGCGTGGCTGGTGATAATGTCGCTGCTAGTATGTACGGTGGGGATAACCAATTCGATGTTGATGTCAGTAACAGAGCGGTTCCAGGAGATCGGGACGATGAAGTGCCTCGGCGCGCTGGATATGTTCATAGTGCGCCTGTTCTTGATTGAGTCAATACTCATCGGCCTGCTTGGCTCGCTAGTGGGAGTATTGATTGGGCATTTGATAATGTTACTGGTATTCTGTATCAAGGAGGGGTGGGACACGCCGGCGAAGATGGATTGGGCGGCGATGGCGGTATATATGCTGGTGGCCGTGGCGATCGGAACGCTGCTGTCGCTAGTAGCAGCGGTGGGACCGGCTGTGAGGGCCGCGCGGATGCCGCCGGCCGCCGCTCTGCAGACGGAGATTTGAGCAGTTACTGATTGCTGCGGGCAGGAGAAAGCTCACAGGAGGCTGATTATGGCAAAGATAACGTGTCCGAGTTGTGGGTATGAAATTGACACGCCCGGGATTGTGACGGTCTGTCCGGAGTGCGGGGCCGATCTGCGCGGTGTGATGGAGGAAGTGGGGCACCAGCGCGAGGAGATGATGGCGACGATCGCGCGCGATGATTCGGTGACGACCCACGAGTTCATCGTCCGCACGCGGGGACTAACGAAGATATACGTAATGGGGGAGGTGGAGGTGCCAGCCCTGCGGGGGGTGGACCTTGACGTCCGGCGGGGCGAGTATCTGTCCATTATGGGGCCGTCGGGCTCAGGCAAGTCCACCCTGTTCAATATGGTTGGAGGGCTGGATAAGCCAACGGACGGCACCTGTTTTATCGAAGAGGTTGATATGGCACAGCTTGACGCATTTGAGCTGGCGTGGCTGCGCTGCCGGAAGATCGGCTATATCTTTCAGACATTCAACCTCATCCCTGTGATGACCGCGCTGGAGAATGTGACGCTGCCAATGATCTTTGCCGGGATGGGCACTGATGAGATGATGGAGCGCGGGCGGACGCTTCTGGATCTGGTGGGGTTGGGGGACCGGCTGCACCACAAGCCATATGAGCTGTCCGGTGGCCAGCAGCAGCGCGTAGCAGTGGCGCGGGCCTTGGCCAACGCTCCAGCCATCATACTGGCTGATGAGCCGACCGGTAACCTCGACCTTCAGACCGGCAAGGAGATCATTGACCTGCTCAAGGAGCTCAATCGAGAAAGCGGTGTGACGGTCATTTCGGCGACCCATGATCTGAAGATGATTGATGTTTCTGATCGCATAGTGCATATTCGGGATGGCGAGGTAGAGCGCATAGAGCAGCGTGCGGATCTGGAGCTGGAGATCGGCACGCTGGGCAGCGAGCACGTGACTGATTAAGACCCAAGAATAGCGCCAAAGCCGGCGAAAGCAGGCAGCCGCGCCAGCAACCCGTGGGAACTGGTCTGTAGATAAGAGAGGCCAGAGCATTTTAGATTGAGCCCGTAGAGGTACGGGTGGCCCAACAGGCCTGACAAGGCGGTGAGAAGGTGTTGAGAACGCATAGGTGGGGATTGGGACTAACACGAGCCCTGCTACTGGCGGCTCTGTTGATACAGGGCTGGTATGCGGTCGGTCAGGAGGAAGAGGAGATCGTCCTGACCTCGGACACCGACTACCAGAAGGTAGCCGCGCTGGTGGATGTGGACGGGATGGCGGGGACGATCCGGACTTTGGCTGGCTATGGCAGCCGTGTGACTGGCTATCCGGGCTGTGAGAAGGCCGCCGCGTTTGTTGAGACGAGGTTCCGGGAACTGGGGCTCGAGGACGTGAGGGCGGAGGAGTTCCCGGTGGTCGTGCCGCTAGTGGAGAAGGACGAAGACGGACGGGCCGCCAGCCTCACCATCGTCCAGGCCTCTGATGTGGCCACAGGAAGGCACGCGGCGGCAGAGGGTAAGAGCTTTGAGGTGCTGCCGCTGTGGCCGAACCTGGTGCGCACGCCGATGACGCCGCCGGAGGGTCTCACAGGGCGGCTAATCTACGGCGGCACCGGAAATGTGCGGATGTTCAACGGTCAGGACGTTGCCGGCAGCATTGTGCTGTTGGACTTCAACTGCGGATCGGGGTGGTTCAACGCGCCACTGCTGGGGGCCAAGGCGGTACTGTTTATCGAGCCCGAGGAGACGATTCGCGGCGAAGCAGAGCAGAAGTTCCTGTCAATGCCCGTAAATATCCCACGTTACTGGGTGCCCAAGGAGACGGCGGATTATCTGCTTGGACTGCTGGCCCAAGCTGACGAAGTGGAGATAGGAATCAAGTGCCGGATGCGATGGCACAAGATTCCCAACGCTAAGAACATAGTGGGAACCATCAAGGGTAGCCACCCACGCTTGAACAAGCAGCAGGTAGTTATCCAGGCTTACTACGACTCCATCTCGATAGCACCGCCGCAAGCGCCAGGCGCTGAGAATGCATGCAGCATAGCCGCCCTGTTTGAAGTCATCAAGGCGTTCAAGGCCCAGCCACCCAAGCGGACAGTGATGTTCGTGGCCACGGCTGGCCATTTTCAGGGAATGGCCGGGACCAAGCACTTTATCAGGCAGCGTATCCGGGGGGCGCGGAGTGACCCGACGGTACGCGCGATGTTTGCGTTGGTCAACGAAGGGCGTACCAAGCTCGAGGAGACGGCAGAGCGCGTGTGGGGCGAGGAGGGAAGAGAAGAGGAGTGGCTGTCGGAGGAGCAGCGTATCGAGGAGCAACTGCGCGGACTGGGCGGAATGGCCAAGGCGGTGCGAGTGGTGGACAAGAAGGTGCGAAAGCTTGAGCGGGTGATTGAGAAAGGGCGAAGAATCGAGGACCCCAACAGGGGTAAGCTCACCGAGCGCAAGCTCACCGCTGAGGAGTTGGAGGACAGGCGTGAACTGATAACGATGATGTCAGAGGCCGTCGGGCTGATGCAGGAGGGCATCCAAAGGTCGAAGGAGGCCCTTGCGCGTCGCAGGGATGTGGCCAGGGATGGCGACATTGCGCAGAAGAAAGAGTTGCTGGCAGAGGTCAAGGATGCGGTTGAAGGGCTGGTGGATGCCCTTGACTTCTCAAATCTGGATATTTCGCTGTGGTTTGCGATAGATTTGTCCAGTCACAATGACACCTTTGGGATCTTCTACAAGGGGCATTTCTATAACTACAGCGAGAGCATTCAGTGGAAATTCTCTGATGTGGGGAAGAAGGCACGAGAGTACGGTGATCTCATCGCCCGGGCTCTGTCGGTGGAGAGAGCAGCGAGGCTGGTAGACGGGATCAACGCAATTCAGGGCAAGAGCTGGCAGGTCTATATGGCCGGCAAGCTGGGGCTATCTAACGAAGTGGCGGTGCTGGCAGGAATCCCGGGCTTTGGGCTTGCGACCATTGATGACACACGGCCCTGGGTAGACACGCCGATGGACATCCCAGAGTACGTTGAGGTGGAGAACGTAGCAGATCAGACCCGGTTCCTGGCATGCCTGCTGTGCGATCTGGTATCAGCCCAGGAGCCCAAGGATCTGTACGAGATCGAGCTTGATGACAACTTTGTGGAGGTCAAAGGTAGGCTGGTAGAGTTCAACCCGCAGGTCAGCACCTTCCCTGACGACCCGGTTGTGCAGGCGATAGCTGTGGCCCGAACTGGGATGAAGACAGCGATGGGAATCCGCGCTGAGATCTTCGACCTTTCGAACCCATTTCATCCCGAGTATCTCGAGCGTGAGCAGCAGCGTCGAGAGCATCCGCCGGAGACTCGTGAGGAGAAGATAGCGGCAGCGGCAGACGAGCGCCAGGAGAAGGAGTGGGCTGGGCGGGTGAATCTGATGGGGCTGGCAAACACGCGGGCGAAGGGCGGAGTGGTGCCTATTGAAGGCTACTTGCTAAGCGAGGAGACCGGGGAGGTGGTAATGGCCCCTGACCAAGGCGTCAGCGGGGCGGAGGCATACCCCATTGAGGTTACCCTGGATCAGGAGATCAGGCCGGTAACGGTGGTGATGTTCAAGTGTAAACCGATGGCGATCTACGATATGGTTGACCAGCGGTTCTTTGAGTTGTTGAGTGAGTTGTATGTCTACGATGCGGTGCGCGACGCCACCCCGTATGAGTACGGCTACTGCTTGCCGGTGCCACCACAGGAGTTAGTATCAGCCTACGAGCCGGTGGCGGTGGTGTTTGCGCCATCGGGAATGAAGGTTAAAGTGACGATGGGGGCGAGTGTGCTGGGGCTGAGGTTTGTGTTGGTGAACCCCACCGCTGCGATGCCCCTGGGAGAGGGCTACCTGATAGATGAGTATCCTTCGATGTATGCTACACCATATCGCGTGGCGTCAGATATGTGGCGTCTGGACGGCGGGCCCCAGAGGCTCCAGGCTCTGGTTGAGCACGGGATCAAGAATGACCGGGTGATGAAGGCGCACGAGCGAGCGAGGGCAGAGCTGGATGCCGCCGAGGAGGCCCTGCGCCTGCGGGAGTACGACAAGTTCTTCTCGGCGGCGCGGGCCGCGTGGAGCTATGAATCGCGCGCCTATCCCCAAATCCGCACAACTCTCAACGACGTAATCAAGGGCATCCTCTTCTACCTGGCATTGTTGATGCCGTTTGCGTTCTTCACTGAGCGGCTGCTAATCGCATCACCGCACCTGAAGTGGCAAATTGCAGGAAACGTGGGTATCTTCGTCGTCATCTTCCTGCTGATTGGACTGGTGCACCCGGCCTTTGCCATCACCTTTACCCCGGCCATCATACTGCTGGCCTTCATTATCCTGGCGCTCACGGTAATTGTTGTGGGGATTATTGTACAGAAGTTCG
Source organism: Candidatus Zipacnadia bacterium (assembly GCA_029821455.1). GTDB lineage: Bacteria > Armatimonadota > Zipacnadia > Zipacnadales > Zipacnadaceae > JALGVG01. The sequence continues at coordinate 15,715 of JALGTI010000005.1, forward strand.
AAGAGCAGATGAAGGAGATAAAGTACCAGCAGACGGGGATACATGCTGCCGATGTGGGGCGCCTGGGTGCAACGGCCGCGGCATTCAATCTGGGGATCTCAAATATGCGCCGGCGCAAAACCAGGACGCTGTTGACATGCTTGACCCTGGTACTGTTGACCTTTACGGTGCTGTCATTCACCTCGGTGGTCCAGGGCGTCCGGCGCAACCAGATTCCGCTGCCTAAGGTGTCGCCCTACAACGGGATAATGATCCGCGACAAGACATGGGCACCGATTGGGGAGCCGACAACGCGGATCATGGACAATGAATTCGCAGGTAGCGGTTATCCAGTTGCCGCACGGGCCTGGTACTTCTCTAGCCAAGTGGGAGAACAGTCGTTTGTGAACGTCAGTCGCGGCCCGTCGGGTTATTCAGCGACGGCGATGCTGGGGCTGATGCCCAGCGAGTCAGCAATTACGAGGCCCGAGCGATTCCTGCTGCCTGGGGGGCGGTGGTTGGAACCCGCTGATAATCTGGTCTGCATCATACCGGAGGGGATGGCAGGGGCGCTGAACATCGCGGCAGAACAGGTCGGAAGTGCAAGCGTGGCGGTATTCGGCACCCAGATGCGCGTGATCGGCATACTTAGTTCCAGCCGGTTCAAGAATGCCGTTGACCTGGACGGCGAACCGATCACACCTGTGGACTATCTCCTGATGCAAGAGCAGCAAGGCGAGCAGGCGACTACCGCCGGAGGCAAGGGTGGCAAGGAGGAGCAACTCCGCGAGTACATTCACCTGGCCTCGGACAGCGTACTGGTAGTGCCTTACGACTTCGTCATCAACGCCGGGGGGACCGTCCGGTCGGTCGCAATCGGGATGCCGGATGCGAAGACTGTTGATAAGCACATGCGCGACCTGATGGAGCGCATCGAACTGAATATCTACGCCGGCGAGGATGGGAGGACATTCCTGGTCAGCGCAGTAGGGGCGACTTCCTTTACCGGCACAGCCGACCTGATAATACCGATCCTTATCGCCGCGGCGATTGTGCTGAACACGATGCTGGGCTCGGTCTACGAACGGGTGCGGGAGATATACATCTACAGCTCGCTGGGTCTGGCCCCAACACACGTGGCAGCACTCTTTATCGCTGAGGCCTGTGTCTATGCAATCCTCGGCGCAATCGCGGGCTATCTGGTCGGTCAGGTGGCGGTCAAGGCTCTGGAGACACTCGGCATGCTCCAGGGCCTCAACCTCAATTACTCCTCGCTGTCGGCGGTTGGCTCCACAGTTGTGATAATGGCGACAGTGCTGCTGTCGGTGTTGTATCCTGCGCGGAAGGCATCGGACATCGCGATGCCCGGCATTGAGCGCAGGTGGACGCTGCCAGAGCCAGAGGGTGACGAGATCGCTATGGATCTGCCGTTTACGGTAACCGGGGACCACGCCATGGGGGTGAATATGTACCTGCACGAGTACCTGGCAGCCCACGCAGATTACTCGTTAGGGCAGTTCTCCACCGCGGATATCGACATGACGGGGGTAGATTCTGAGTATGGGGAGGGCTATGCGCTGCTGGCGATGGTATGGCTGGCGCCGTATGACCTGGGAGTCTCCGAGCACGTCGCAATCGAAACGGTGCCGACCGAAGACGAGGAAGTCTATCAGATCAGGGTTCGGATCAGGCGGGAGAGCGGGGATGATGCGTCATGGCTGCGAGTGACGCGCAACTTCATCAATATTCTTCGCAAGCAGTACTTGCTGTGGCGAACGTTCCCGGCAGCGGCCAAGGCTGAGTACGGTCAGAGGGGTACCAAGCTGCTGGCTGGCGAGACAGAGGCATAAGACCGCCCCAAGCGGGGTTCTAATCACAGGCTTGCATCGGAGGCCTGTGCGGGAGGTGCACGGTGGCACATCTAGACCCAGAACTTGAACTGTACCGGGGCTTGATGGACTACCCGGAGAAGTTCGAGGACGGCTTTGATGTAAAGGCTGTATTGGGGGCACTGTTTGTGGGCTTCGTAATGATGCCGGGGGCCATATATCTGGGTTTGATGGCAGGGATGACGCTGGGACCGGCGGCGGAGTGGACGACGATCATCCTGTTCACGGAGGTGGCACGGCGCTCCTTTGTGACGCTCAAGCGCCAAGAAGTCTACACGCTGTTTTACATCGCGGCGGGACTGGCCGCGATGCAGGGCGGAGTGGCGCTGGCAGGGGGGGCGTTTGCCGGAGCGATGTGGAACCAGTATTTCGTGCGGTCCCCGGCTGCCAAGGGGATGGGCATTTCCAACCAGATACCACACTGGGTGGTGCCGCCTCCAGATTCCCCGGCGCTACTGCAACGGACCTTTTTCCACGTGGATTGGCTGGTGCCGAGCGTGCTGATCCTGCTGGGCACGATCCTGAGTCGGATGAACTGGTTCGGGCTGGGCTATGTATTGTTCCGCGTAACCTCTGACTACCAACGTCTGCCCTTCCCATTTGCAGCTATTACGGCGCAAGGTGCAACAGCCCTGGCAGAGACGACCACGAAGACGGAAACCTGGCGCTGGCGGACCTTCTCCATCGGCGCGATGATCGGCCTGGCCTTTGGCACCTTCTACGTGGGCATCCCGACCATAACAGGAGTAATCCTCAATGAGCCCCTGCAGTTGCTGCCGATCCCTTGGCTTGACCTGACGCGAACTACAGAGAGCATCTTGCCGGCGGTCCCGACGGGCCTGGTGGTCGAGTTGGGGAACGTTGGGTATGGCTTTGTAGTCCCGTTCTGGGCCGCAGTGGGTAGCTTCGTCTCAGCCATCGCCACGGTGATTCTCAATCCGCAGTTGTACAAGATGGGAGTGCTCACCCAATGGAAGCCGGGGATGGGGACTATTGAGACAACCTTTGCCAACCAGATTGACTTCTATTTCAGCCTCACCATTGGCGTATCTATCGCTGTAGCGCTGATCGGGGCCTATAACATCTGGGTGAGTGTGAGATACAATCGTGCGGCCCGCGAGCGAGGGGAGGCAGAGCTGGGCTCCTGGACACCGCCGGCGGGGCGGGGCGATGTGCCGATTTGGCTGGCGGCGGCGCTGTGGGTGGTGTCAACGGCAGGGTACGTACTGTTGTGTTGGATCCTCGTCCCCAGGTTTGACATCCTATTTGTCATCATCTTCGGGTTCCTTCTGACGCCGCTTCAGTCGTATGTGAATGCTTATCTGCTAGGGATTGTAGGGCAGTATGCGGGGATCCCGATGGTTAAAGAGGCCACGATCATTTTCAGTGGATACAAGGGGATAGATATCTGGTTTGCACCGATCCCGCTGTCAAACTATGGCGTGCAGGCGATGAACTTCCGGGTGCTGGAGCTTACTGGGACGAAGATAATTAGCCTGGTGAAGGCCGAGCTAATGATTCTGCCGATTACTATCTTCTGCAGCCTGTTATTCTGGCAGTTTGTGTGGCGCCTGGCCCCGGTGCCCTCGGTCTACTATCCGTACGCCCAAAAGATGTGGCATCTGCAGGCTCTGCAACAGGGCCTGTGGATAACCTCGACATTGACTCCTGAGCGGAGCCTCTTCTACAAGGCGTGGAACCTCAAGATTGCTTTGGGAGGAGTGGGTTTTGGCGTGGTATCGTATGCCATCTTATCGGCCTTCAAGCTACCGGTCACGATGGTTTTCGGGATTGTACGAGGCCTTGGAACACTGCCACACTTCACTATTCCGCAGTTCATTGGGGCCTTGATAAGCCAGTTCTATTTCATCCCGCGCTTCGGAGCACGGCGCTGGAAGCAGTATGCGACCGTCCTGATGGCGGGATACGCGTGTGGCACTGGCTTGGTGGGGATGGGGGCAGTGGCGCTGGCACTAATCGGAAAGTCAGTGTCGCAGATGCCATACTAGGCCAGACGTGTTCAGTAGGAGCAAAGACCGGGTATAATGGAGGACAGAAAAGAGAGTTCAGACGATGGCTAGAAGACCATCAAGCTGCAGGCTAGTGTGGGGGAGTGTGACAAGATGATGCGGAAGCAAATGAGCAGCAGGCGCGGGTTCACTCTCATCGAGTTGTTGACTGTGATAGCTATCATTGGGGTATTGGCCGCGATTCTATTCCCGGTGTTCGCCCGTGCCCGCGGTAAGGCGCGGCAAGTAGCATGCCTGACCAACTTGCAGCAGATAGGGCAGGCAATGGGGATATATGCTCAGGACCACCACGGCTTCCTTGTGAACTGGTGTGTGACTCATCCGAATCCGACAGCAGGCCCTGATAATAAGACCACCCCTGACCCCAGCGTTTCGACATGGGATGTCAGCATCATGCCGTACCTCAAGAATGAGGACTTGCTCAAGTGTAAGGACAACCCGACGAGTGGTGGGAGAGACGCCCGGGCCTACGCGATGGCCGCCTACACCCAGCGCCAGATAGGTGGGAATCTGTTCGGGGTTTACAAGGCTTTCATTCCGGCACCGCACAAGACGGTACTCGTCTTTGAAAAGGGACAGAACCCCCCAGGGGCATGGGGAGATGCACTGGGAGAGAATGTGCGCCAGACGCATGGTTCGAAGCGCTGGTCAACGGCAGGCGATCCGTGGAGTCAGGAGATGTTTCACTTCAATGGCAAGAACATCCTGTTTGTTGACTACCATGTGAAATGGTATCCACAGGACCAGGGTCCCTTCGCCTGGAATTCAGGACAGACAGGCACCTCACGGCTAGAAGAATTGTATGACGGGGTCTGTGAGGTGGCTGGCAAGCCGAACGCCAGCAACACCGGGGGCGACTGGCCGCCGGCGGACTGAGACCGCCTCCGCAGGCGCCCCCTGAAAGCATATAGGCCCCGGCCGTCACCGCCGGGGTCATTTGCTGTCACGGGAGGGCGATATGTCAAGAGTAGTGCTTGCGTTCTGGCTGCTGTCGGTGGTCACAGTGCCTTGTGGGGCAGCAGCCGAGCTGGAGGAGCTGGAGGCCGCCATCGCCACGCTGGCCGCGTACCCCGATCAGGACAGCCTGGCCTATCGCACCAATTACCCCTATGCCCGTCTGCAGGTCAAGAAAGCCAAGCTCTGTCTGCGTGGCGGCGTATGGATGTACAAGAGCGACTCGGCGGAGCGTTTCGTGCAAGCTGGGCTGGATGCAGCGGAACGCATCCGCGCTGACGAGCCTCTGTTCGCCGCACCAGGCGCTCTTTCAGAGTTGGCCTACATCGCGGACAATGATGGCTCCGCACAGCCGTACTACCTTTATCTGCCTAACGACTATTCTCCCGACCGAACCTGGCCGCTTATTGTTTTCCTGCATGGGTATGTTCCGTCCATTAGTGTGCTGGATCCGTGGGTGCTGGGTGATGAGGTGTTAGAGGTGGCCGGTCAAAACGGCTGCATGCTGCTGATTCCCTACGGGCGGCGTAACACTGACTTCCAGGGCGTTGGGGAGGTGGATGTGCTCCAGAGTATGGAGTTGGTGAAGGAGCTTTATCCTGTTGATCCTGACCGCATCTACATCTCCGGTGTCTCGATGGGAGGGATGGGGGCCTGGAATATGTTCCTGCGTCACCCGGGGCTGTATGCGGCGGCGACGCCGATGTGCGGTCACACCGATATGTTCCGTTGGTGGACGGGTCTGCAGCCGTGGCCGCCTCGGGAGCAGGTGCCTGGGTTCAAACGCTGGTTGGTGGAATGGGACAACCCCCTGGACCTGGTGCTGAATCTGCGCAGCCAGCACGCCTTCGTTCAGCACGGTGAGCACGATCACCTCATCCCGGCCGCGCAGTCGCGCCTGCTCGTGGAGGCAGCGGCGGAGTTGGGCATAGTGGTCAAGCACCATGAGTTTGAGGGTTCAAGTCATTATATCTACTGGGACCTGCCCTGCTTCGTCAATGCCTGGAGCTGGACGAAGGACTTCACCTTGAAGCCCAGCCCTCCCCGCATTGACTATAAGACCTACAGCTTAGAATATGACACTGCGTTTTGGCTCACCATCGAAGACTTCGAGCAGTGGGGCAAGCCTGCGACAGTCTCAGCACAGGTGACGGAGGCCGGGGGTGTACTGAGCATAACCACCGAGAATGTGCGGTTGCTGCAAGTAGATGCTGAGACAGCGCCATTGAACCGAAGGGGGCCGATTAGGGTGGTCGTCAACGGGTGTAAGAGAGCGCTGCCTGCGGATGTTGGTGGAGCTGTTGACATACCGATTAGTCCGGAGACACCCGCCGAGGGCCGCTGGCCGCCGCGTAAGCGCAAGGGCCTGTGCGGGCCGATAGAGGAGGTCTTCGATACCCCGTTTATCCTGGTGCAGGGGACGATGGGTAGCCGTGAGCAGGATGCTGAGTTGGCCGAGGCTGTGAAGCGATGGGCTGAAGAGTGGGAGGCCTTCGCCGATGGCTGGCCGCGCATCACGACCGATGTAGAGCTTAGCGCGCAAGATGTCCAGCGCTACAGCCTCGTTCTGTTCGGTACCCCGGGCACCAACAAGTGGGTGGCGCGGATTGCCCCCCGGCTGCCCATCCGAATCGGTGACCACATCTACCAGGTTGGCGAGCGACGCTATCAAGGAGAAAGCCTGGGCCTCGCAGTCTGTTATCCCAACCCGCTGGCCGCAGATCGCTACGTGCTGATCCTGGCCGGGGAGCCGTGGGGCGAGCGTTGTGCCATCAACCATAAGTTCGACCTCCTCCCTGATTTCATCATCTACACCACGGAATCATTTGCCTATGACGGCTGCAATGATTATCTTTGCGCGGGGTTCTTCGATATGAAGTGGGAGCTGGATCCACAGTTGACCTGGACCGGTAAGCAGACGCCATAGCTGCAAAACTGTGCGGGAGCCGGATGGCTACATCCTTTTCGACGGGAATATGATGTATCAGGGTAATGTGTGTGCCGCGTCAAGATATCTTCAATCGGTTGACATCAGTTTTTGCCGGTGTTAACATTTGTTTACATTACGTTTGCGTCAGGTGGGGTGAAAAAGCAGGGAAGGACCGGTAGCTGGCATAAGTTCACAGGCATAAGTATATTCCTTCAGCCGCTCGGGGAGATCCCAATGCGTAGCAGAGGCATACTGGCACACCCCGCCTGTTTGTTGGCCACGTATTTGCTTGTACCTCTTATCATCAATGGCATAGTCGCCTCCTGGTTGAGCAGGACTGACCTGATGGCTGATGCCCTAGTGGTGGGGGTCCCGGGGGCAGTGGTGGTCATAGAGTGGGGTTGGACTGGTCTGGCTTTCTGTCTGTGGGTGGGGGCACTAATGGGTGTCCCGGTTGCAGGGCTCCAGGCCGCCTACCTGAAGGATCAATTGCGCGCTGTTAAGCGAGGTGCCGACTTCGACCGAACCTTCGAGAGCGCTGAGTATGTACTGATGATGACCGCCCCGTGGTTGATGGGGGTCTTAGTCGGCCATCTAGTCGGTAGCCTGTTCATCTTCTCGCCGATAGGCGGCCCCCTCATTGCGGTCAACGTCCTGTGGGCGCGTGTCTTCGTGTACGCCGCACATATGAGAGTGTATTCCTATGGCCGGCTCTGCGAAGCAGAGGCACAGGGGACAAGCCCAGTCTCACTCCCTGCCGAGGCCACTCTGCCGTCCCAAGATGCCCAGCCGGCCGGCTAACAGTCTCTTTCTACTTCCACTCAAAGGCCACTCGTTTGTACGGCACTATCAAAACCGGGCCGATGATGCCAGAGGGGCGGGGCTCCTGGACGAGCAGGTTCTGCATCGAATTGGCTACGCGAAGCTCGATGCTATTGCTGCCTGGCTGGGCCGCTGAAGTGATGTCCCACTTGAACGGCTCCCAGCAGCGTACCCCACAGTGCTTGCCATTTACCAACACCTCGGCCAAATCGCGTGGGCGCTCCATCTCCAGGAACAGATCGCAGCGGCACTGGCTGGCGCTCAGCCGGAAGCTCTG
>JALGTI010000213.1 GCA_029821455.1 Candidatus Zipacnadia bacterium
CCGGGACCGGGGCCGGCGGGCAGTTGCGGCGGCTGTCGCCTACCTGGACAAGCTAGCGGACGAAGACATCGTGGCAGACACCTACATCAGAGAGAACGTGCGGCGTCTGCAGCGAACCGTGTTTGAGGCTGAGAATCCCGTTCCGCGTAACAGCGCCCGCTATCAGCTCGGCTGGGATGATGAAGCGACCTTCGGCGATCTCTGGGATGAATATGAGGAGCTTAGCCAGGTGCCGGAGGTATGGAAGTTCAAGCTGGATCCGAAAAAAGTAGGAACGAATGAGCGGTGGTATGCGCCTGACGTGGACGATACCGCCTGGGACGACATCCGCATCAAGGAGTTCTGGGAGGCGCAGGGGTACGACTACGACGGCGTCGCATGGTATCGGGTGAGGCTGCAAGTGCCAGAAAGCGCGGCGGGCCGGAGGGGAGCGGCGGACGAGCTTGCCGCTATCTGGGTTGATGGAAGCAAAGCCGGCGAGACGACGGGCAACCCACACGTGATGTGGGACAAGCGCTTCCCGATAGAAATAACCGATTGGGTGAGGCCGGGGCAGGACCATCAGCTTGCCGTGCGCGTTGTTGACACGGTCGGCGCCGGAGGCCTGTGGAAGAGCATCAAGCTGGTGTCGCCCAGAGGGAAATGAACTGAAGTCGCGAGGAAGGGGCATCTTCATGAGAATCCGTTCAACGACGATCCTGGCCGTGCGGCGGAAGGGGCAGACCGCTATCGCCGGGGATGGGCAGGTCAGCATCGAGAATACCATATTCAAGAACACCGCCAGCAAACTGCGCAAGATGCAGGACGACACCATCATCGCTGGCTATGCCGGCGGCGCGGCTGATGCCATGGCTCTCTATGAGCGCCTGGAGGGGAAGCTTAAGGAATTCGGCGGGAACCTCCAGCGCGCAGTGGTGGAGCTGGCTAAGGACTGGCGCACCGACCGTGCCCTACGGCGGCTCGAGGCCTTGATGATAGCGGCCGACAAGGACCAGATGTTCCTGGTCTCAGGCACCGGCGACATCATCACCCCCGACGGCGATGTCATTGCTATCGGCTCCGGTGGCGGATATGCCCAGGCAGCCGCCCAGGCGCTGATGGAGCATACCGACCTGTCGGCACAAGAAATCGCGGAGAAGGCCGTGCACATCGCCGCCGGCATCTGCGTCTATACCAATGACAATATCAGCGTCGAGATACTGGAATAGGCCAGGCATTCAAGTAGCACGGGCTTCCAGCCCGTGCAGAGGCACGAGCAGGATGCTCGTGCTACGAAACGACGGTGAGACTATATGCCAATCCCTGAAGATGAGCTGACCCCGCGCCAGATTGTGGAGGAACTAGATCGCTACATCATCGGCCAGGACAAGGCCAAGCGGGCGGTGGCCATCGCGCTGCGCAATCCCCGCGCCAGATTGTGGAGGAACTAGATCGCTACATCATCGGCCAGGACAAGGCCAAGCGGGCGGTGGCCATCGCGCTGCGCAATCGCATCCGCCGGCGGGAGATCCCTGAGGAACTCCGCGATGAGGTCATCCCCAAGAATATCTTGATGATCGGCCCGACCGGCGTCGGGAAGACCGAGATCGCCAGGCGGCTGGCCAACCTGGCCAACGCGCCATTCATCAAGGTTGAGGCCACCAAGTTCACTGAGGTGGGATATGTGGGGCGCGACGTGGACGCCATCATCCGTGACCTCACCGACGTGGCCTACCGGATGGTGGAGGCGGAGGCGTTCGAGGCGGTGTGGGAGGAGGCGGAACGGCGTGCTGAGGAGCGACTGCTGGACAATCTTGCCGGGGTCGGCAAGGATGAACCGCCGCGCTTCCCCGCCCTGATGGGCCGTCCGCAGGAGCCGACCAGCCTGGAACAGGAGGAGCTTGAGAAGCAGCGCCGCCAGCAGCAAGCCAGCCAGGAGGCGCGGGTGCGTGAGTTCACCCGCCAGCGCCTGGAGGCCGGCGAACTGGAGGACCATGAGGTCGAGGTTGAAGTGGAAGAGGCACAGATGCAGTCAATGCAGGTGTTCTCCTCGGCTGGCCTCGAAGAGATGGGCTTCAATATGCAGGATATGCTGGGCAGTATCTTCCCGCCACGGAGGGCCACCAGACGAATGACGGTCGCCGAGGCGCGCAAGGTCCTGACCCACCAGGAGGCTGAGAAGCTGGTGGACCCGGGTGCGGTGGCCCGCGAAGCGGTGCGGCGCACCGAGGAGGGGGCGATCGTGTTTCTCGATGAGCTGGACAAGGTGGCTGGGCGCGAGAGCGGCCACGGGCCCGACGTCTCCCGCGAGGGCGTCCAGCGCGACATCCTGCCTATCGTTGAGGGGACGACAGTGATGACCAAGTACGGCCCCGTGGAGAGCACGCATATCCTGTTCATCGCCGCCGGTGCTTTCCACGTCACCAAGCCGTCGGACCTCATCCCCGAACTGCAGGGCCGCTTCCCCCTGCGCGTGGAACTGCACAGCCTCAGCGAGGACGACTTCAGGCGCATACTGGTCGAGCCGGCCAACTCGCTGACCAAGCAGTACACGGAACTGCTGGGGACCGAGGAAGTTGAACTGGAGTTCACGGACGAGGCGCTTGGCGAGATAGCGAGCCTCGCCCAGCAGGTCAACTCATCGGCTGAGAACATCGGCGCGCGCCGGCTCTATACGCTGATGGAGCGGCTGCTGGAGGAGCTGTCGTTCGAAGCCTCAGACGTTGGCGCGCAGAAGATCACCATAGACGCGGGCTATGTCCGCCAGCAGCTCAAGGACGTCGTGGAAGACCAGGATTTGAGCAGGTATATGTTATAACGCGGCGCCGGCGAACTAGTTTCATCACTCCGTAACCAGGGCAAGGGATGAGATGGCATGAGAGCGCACGTTTGTGTGGTCAATAAAGATACCTTTCCTGTGGTTAGAGACAATGGCTTTTGGGGACTGGGAATCAAAGGGATTCCAAGCGAGCTTGAAGCGGTAATCGCCAATAACTTGAACAATGCGCCGAAGCCATACTTCAAGATGATGGCCGATGCCCTCGGCACACGTATTGGAGATATCGTTTTCCTATATGAACGGCAAGCTGGGTTTCATGGCATATACAAGATCATCAGCAGGCCGTTCTTCGATCCTACGCCGGTCGGTTGTATTGACCAAACTTGGCCTATTAGGATCGAAATTGAATGTCTGAACTACTTCCCAGAACCTGTCCCTGAAGACTACCTGTTTTCCACCAAGGAATATGAGGCTACATTCTGGGGATGGTTTTACAGAAAGATACAAGGCGCACGTGGTCTCAACACCATCAACCCTGAGGCGGCAGCGTCACTCATCGAATTGCTCGTCAAGCTAAACGGGAATGCCGCAAGTACGCCATCCAACATGCGACGATACCCCTCAGGACATAGAGTGGACCTTACGCTGCCCTTGGATCGCAACGGCCGAGTCTACATCGAAGATATACTGAGAGCTTGGCTTATTGCGAACATCGATGATGAACAACGAAGTGACTTGCGAGACGTTTGGGGGCCGAGCGCGGATCTAGAATGGTTTGCGAACAATGTGCCATACCATGTCACAAGAAAGTGTATTGATATTCTCTGCTACCATAGGAATACGCAGTACACAGGATTCCCTCTGAGGTACAAATTCAGTGTCCTAGAACTCAAGCGCGGTGTTGCTAGGGCGAGCGACGTTCATCAGGTCGTTGAATACTCGAAATGGGTAGCTGGAAGGCTTGCAGAAAGCGAGATCGAGACCGTGGAGCCAATATTAATTGCATTTGACTTTGCTCCAGGAGCCTGGGAAAAGGCTGCTAATAGCGATTTCAGCAAGCGGGGGATAACGTTTGTGAAATACGAGGTTATCAATGATGACATCAGACTTACGAAGGTTCATGAAGAATGAGCGTTTATCGAAACACAAATGATAGGCAGGCGCACCTAAGCGAACAGTTTCGGTGCAATATCGCAAGGCCGGCCACGTGGGCCAGCAGCTCAAGGACGTCGTGGAAGACCAGGATCTCAGCCGGTATATGCTGTAAGACCCCCAGGAAAATCGTGTCTTCGGAAAGATGGGTTTTCCTGAAACCCTTCTGAGAAACTTCATAATCACGCGCAAAGATGGGCAATCATCGGCAACGGAGGTTAGAGCCAAATGCGCCACCTGTTCTGTTATGCGACACTGCTCATTATTGCGTCAGTACCCGCCTGGGGTCAACAGGCCAGCATTGACTCGCGGGTGACTGCTGCCTGTGAGGCACTGACTAAGAATCCACCGAAGCATCCGTACCTGTACTTCAATGCCAACGACATCCCCGCATTTCGGGAGAAGCTCAAGGAGGGCCACCCGGCTAAGCTGTGGGAGCAAATCCTCGAGCGCGACGACATATACAACAATGCGTTCAAGTACCTAATCACAGGGGAGCAGGAGTGTCTGGACAAGTGCAAGGCGCGGATTGAGGAGATGATTGCTCGCAAGTCGTGGCATCCGGATGGCGAGCGCCTGGATCATGTGACGCTGGAGAATGGCTACAGCCTCCTGGAGATGGCGGTGGCCTATGATTGGCTGTATCAGGCCCTGAGCCCGGACGAGCGCGTGCGACTGCGCGAGGCCATTGTTGCCAAGGGGTGCGAGATAATCTACCGTGAATGCCATGATAAGGGACACTGGGCAACACCACGGGCCAACTGGTGCCCGGATATCAAGGGGCCGTTGGGTGTGGCGGCGCTGGCACTGCTGGGTGAGGATAAGCGTGCGCCGATGTGGGCGGGCTATGCAGCCCAGGAGGTGGATGGCTATCTGCATGTCGCCGTCGGGCCAGACGGTGGCTGCCAGGAGGGGACATACTACACCGGGCACGGCGTGCAGATGTCGCTATATCTGCTAGATGCGCTCAAACGGCTCACCGGGGTCAACCTGTTCGACAACAACCACCTGCGCAACATGATCTACTTCTACCTGTACTGCTACCAGCCATTCCCCAACCGCCAGTGGACCTGCAACTTCGAGGACTCAAACTCGGCGGTGCACGGCTGCCGGCAGAACCTGATGCGACTGGCCAATGAGTATGATGATGGCTACTACCGCTGGCTCTATGACAATATCGTGGCGATTCCGCACAGTTACCAGGCCGCGCAAAACGAGGCGCATACTTTCAAGCCTTTCGAATTCATTTGGTGGTCTGACGAGGTGGAGCCTACGCCGCCGGATGACCTGCCGCTATCGCGGTGGTTCAGAGACGTGGGCTGGGTGGTACTGCGCTCTGGCTGGGAGGGCTGGGAGCCGCTGTTTGCGTTCAAGAGCGGCCTGGACGCCTACGGCCACATCCACAAGGACAACAACGACTTTATGCTCCACGCCTACGGAAGCGTGCTGGCCACCATCGTCGGCTACGGATATATTGATACCGTGGCCCACAACGTCATTGTCACCAACATCCATCAGTACGGCCAGCGGGGCAGGATTGTGGACTTTGTGCCCGGCGACGGAGTTGACTATGTGTGTGGAGATGCGGCTGATTCATATCCTGACCTAGACAAATGCCTGCGGCATGTGGTATTCGTGAAGCCCTACTATATCGTCATCTTCGACGAAGTGGAGAGCAATGGCAACACGCCAGCTTATGAATGGCAGATGATTGGGAGCGGGGAGATTGATGGGGAGCGCTTGCGCATAGATGGTGAGTACGCGACCCTCAATGTGTACGGCCTGCTGCCGCGCAACGGCATATGGCAGACCAGCGACATGCACCTGGAGTCATGGAGTCACGCGGAGAGGGACTTCAAGGTGAGCCGCTTCTCGGCCAATGTTGGCAAACGCAGCGAGAACTTCGTTATGGTGCTGGTGCCACAGCCAAAGCAGGTGCCGGGGCACGAAGAGCTGGTGCCATTTGACATCAAGCTGACCACAGTGGAGACAGAAAACTGTGTGGGCGTGCGCGTGGCACGCGAGGATGCTACTGATATCGTGCTGTTCTCGCGCGGACGGGCCGGCATCAAGGCCGCCGGCGTTGAATCTGAAGGCAAAGTATATGTCCTGAGTAAGCGCAAAGATGGCAGCATCGAGCGTGAACTGGAAGTTCTCCCCCCGAAGGCTCAAGCGGTGATACCTGAATGAGCACACTGGTGATTGGTTACGATGTCGAGAATATGGACCCGGATTCCGACATCACTCGGCGATTCCTCGAGGTCGCGGCGCAGACCCACGCTGAACTGGATGCCCCGGCGACGTTGTTTCTGGTCGGCGTGACCGCTGAGAACAACGCGGACGCGGTGCGGGAGGCGCTTCAGCAGGGCCCCTTCGAGCTGGGCAGCCATATGTACTCCCACATGCTCCTGAAGACGCTGTGTCAGGTCAATGAGGAGGGCACCAACGTCTATCCGGGTGGCAGCTACGGGCAGATTGTTGAGGAAGTAGATAGGAGCTGCCAGGTGCTGGCCGAGGAGTTTGGCGTCCAGTGCCGGGCGCTGTGCTCACCGTGGGGCTACTACCGGGGCCTCAGCGACCGGCCCGATTTGCTGCACATCCTCCACGCCGCCGGCATCCGCATCTGCCGCACCTGGATGCGGAACGCAGACGACTGGATCCCCGTCAGCCTCGACCTCCAGCCGTTCTGGTATGAGCCGCAGGGCTTCCCTGATATGATGGAATTCCCAATGACCGGCCGGCACGACTGCAACTGGTCAGAGCACTATGGCTATGAGCCAAAGCACTTTGAAAGCCCCGGCGAATTCTTGGGCTACCT
>JALGTI010000214.1 GCA_029821455.1 Candidatus Zipacnadia bacterium
AGGAGCCGACCCGCAAGTTTGTCAGCGAGGCGCTCAAGCTCAGTGAGATCGAGCGGACCGCCGAGGAGACCGAGAAGCGTGGTGTCTTCACCGGCGCTTACGCCATCCATCCCCTGACTGGCGAGATGATCCCCATCTGGGTGGGCAATTATGTGCTGATGGAATACGGGACCGGGGCGATTATGGCCGTGCCGGCCCACGATCAGCGTGACCTGGAGTTCGCCCGCAAGTACGAGTTGCCCGTCAAGGTGGTCATCCAGCCGGAGGGTGAGACACTCGATGCCGCTACAATGCCTGAGGCTTATATCGAGCCGGGCTACCAGGTAGCCTCCGACGAGTTCGACGGGATGTATTCCGAGGAGGCGAAGGAGGCTATCGCCAACAAGCTGGAACAGATAGGCGCCGGCGAACGTGCTGTCGGCTACAAGCTGCGCGATTGGCTAATCAGTCGCCAGCGCTACTGGGGGGTGCCCATTCCCATCGTGCACTGCGACAAGTGCGGCGTCGTGCCCGTTCCAGAGGAAGACCTACCCGTGCTGCTGCCGGCGGATGCTGAGTTCAAGCCCACAGGCGAATCACCCCTGGCAGCAAATGAAGCATTTGTCAATACCACCTGCCCGCAGTGTGGCGGTCCCGCCAGGCGCGAGACCGATACGATGACCACATTCGTGTGCTCGTCGTGGTACTTCCTGCGCTACACCAGCCCGCAGGCCGCTGATGTCCCCTTCCGGCGGGAGGATGTGGACTACTGGCTGCCGGTGGACAAGTACGTTGGCGGGGTCGAGCACGCGGTGCGCCATCTGCTGTACGCCCGCTTTATCACCAAGGTGCTCCACGACCTTGGATATATTGGCTTCCAGGAGCCATTCACGGAGCTATTCACCCAGGGAATGATCTACAAAGACGGCAGCAAGATGAGCAAGCGCGGCAACGCCGTGACCCCCGAGGAGATTGAGCACAAGTACGGCGCCGACACCGGCCGAGTCTACATCCTGTTTGTGGGCCCACCTGAGCTGGACGCCGAATGGAACGACCAGGGCGTTGAGGGCGCCTATCGCTTCCTGGGCCGCGTCTGGCGGCTAGTGGTCGAGAACACGGACAAGATAGCCAATGAGTGGACCGAAGTCGTCGGCGACGAGTTGAACACCCACCAGCGAGCCATCCGCCGCAAAACCCACCAGACTATCCTCAATGTGACCGAGGACATCGAGACCCTGCACCTGAATACCTCAGTTAGCGAACTGATGGAACTGACGAACGAGCTATCGCCCTTTGCAGAGAACTTCGCGGCTTCTGACCGGCTCTCATGCGCTGTCTTCAGCGAGGGTGTCCATACGCTGCTGCTGCTGCTCTCACCGCTAGCGCCCCACATCGCTGACGAGCTATGGGAGCGCATCGGAATGCCGCCCAGCATCTATCAGCAGCCCTGGCCGGAAGCTGATGCATCCTTGGCTGCCGAGGAGCAGATAACGATAGTGGTGCAGGTCAACGGCAAGCTGCGCGGAAGATTAGAGGTGCCGGCCGACACGGACGCCGAGCGCATCCAGGAACTCGCCCTGGAGCTGGATGCTGTCAAGAAGCA
The DNA here is from genome assembly GCA_029821455.1 of Candidatus Zipacnadia bacterium. Classification (GTDB taxonomy): domain Bacteria; phylum Armatimonadota; class Zipacnadia; order Zipacnadales; family Zipacnadaceae; genus JALGVG01. The sequence continues at coordinate 1,583 of JALGTI010000214.1, forward strand.
GCTCGAGGGCAAGGAGATAAGAAAGATAATCCCCGTGCCCGGTAAACTGATCAACATCGTTGTCAGCTAGCACTTACTTGCTACAGCGAGGCTTATGCCGATATGAATGTACTGCGGGTAAGCTGGAGGCTTGCCCTACCCGAGAGATGTGGCAGGCTTGGCAGACAGGAGGCCCGCCCCCACCCAGGAGTAGTATTTCTACACCGCACGGCGTGAGCGTCGCATGATCCAAAGAGCCCGGGCCTGTGCCCCCGGGGGAAGGGCTCTGATTGTGGAGTTGACCGGCCTCCAACGCATCATACTCTACAGCGCTGTGGGCGCCATTCTGGTCGGTGGTGCTGCGATTCTAGCCGCCCGCAGCCAACACCCACCGACTCCTGAACAGTTCTACTCCCCCCCCGCCAGCCAACAACTCGCGACCATTGTCATCCACGTCAAAGGGGCCGTCAACCAGCCTGGCTTGTACACCTTATACGAGGGTGCACGCGCCTACGATGCCATCGTGCTGGCCGGTGGCTTTGCCGAAGACGCGGACCAGCAGGCAGTCAACCTTGCCGCTATGCTGGAAGATGGCCAGGAGCTTATTGTGCCAGTCTCGTCACCTCCGCCGCCAGAACCCATTGTAGCTCCTCAGCCAAGCGAGCCGTCCACCTTGCCTGCGCAGCCGATGACTCCATCCGTCGCTCCGCAGCAACCATACCAGCCTGAATACTCCCCAGTACCCAGCCAGCCAGCGCCATCCGTCGAGCCGGAGGTGCGCTACCCCATCAGCCTCAACCACGCTACATTGGACGAGCTTATGACCATCCCAGGCATCGGCAGGGAACTGGCCCAGCGCATCCTCTACTATCGCTACGAGCATGGCGGCTTCCGCGATGTCAGCGAACTGAAGACCATCGAGGGCATCGGGGATAAGAAGCTGACGGAACTGCACACCTACGTGGTGCCTTAGGGGCATGTTCAAGAATGTCTATTCTCTTCCCGGGCAGCACAGGCTGCCAGGCTGTGCGCCCTTTGGGCAAGCTGCGGGTTCGGCGGGCTCACCGTCCTGAGCTAGTCGAAGGAGAAGCTTACCCTACTCAACAAGTCTAGTGGCGCAGGCCTCTCGCCTGCGGACACTCAGGGCAGGCTACGGTTCCGACGGCTCGGCAAGCTCACCATCCCGGCATAGTCGCAGGCGAAGCCTGCCTTACCCTGCAATTCCGTTTCTTCTAACACAACTGTAGCAGGCCTCCCTCAGATGGATGAAGCAACCGAACAACGCCTGGACGCGGCAAACTGGGCCGAGCAGATTGGGCGGCAACTGCTGTTCCGTCCCCTCGTCTGGCTGACCGGCGCTCTCGTCCTGGCTATTGTCCTGGCCGAACAGGCCTCCTGGCTTGTTTTCGTGGCCGCCGAGCTGGCGCTGGTGACAGTCATTATGCTGGTCAGCAGGCGGCACCGGGCCCAGGCCGGTCTCTTGCCTCTGGTACTCCTGGCCGGCGGCATCCTGCACGCGCTGGCCAATTCCGCCCCTGCAAGCGATATCAGCCACTGGCAAGGCTCCCAGCCAGTCTGGCTTACTGGCACTGTCACCGAGGTACGGCGCACGACATCCGGGCAACGCATCACGCTCCAACTCATACCCGGCGAATTCCCCTGCACGGGACGGGTAGTGGTATATGACCGCCAGCCACCTGGAACACTGAAGCCGGGAGATGTCGTCTCTGCCCAGGTGGAGGGCCTGCAGCAGCCAGAGAGCGCGCTCAATCCCGGGCAGTTCGACTGGCGCAAGTACCTGCGCAGGCAGGGCATCGGCGCGGAAGCGCGGCTGGTCAGCCTCCAGGTCCTGCAGCGCAGGCCCTCATTGCAGCAGCGCTTTCAGATACTCTCTCAGACAGCCAGAGACAGTGCCCTGAGAAACTTCCACCGTTACACGCCCGGCCCCAAACGTGAGTTGTATGCCGACTTGCTGGCCGGGATGGTCTACGGTCAGCGGGCGGCCGGCGAACTGCCACCAGAAACCGAGGACCTCTATCGTCGCACCGGCACCATTCATCTGCTGGTCGTCTCAGGCGCACAGGTTACCTTCATCATCGTCAGCTTGCTGCTGCTGTTGACCGGGGGACTCAGGAGGCTACCCTCCACACATCCCTTCGCCCGCCGCTGGGCGCTGGCCCCCTGGCATCTGCTGGTCATAGCGCTCGTCCTGGTCGCCTTCACCCTTCTGGCCGGGCTCGGCCCCTCGGTCTCCCGCTCACTAGTGATGGCAGGTTTGCTGGTCTTTGCAATGGTCTCGGGCCGCCGCTATGACATCGCCACTGCTATCGCCCTGGCCGCCCTGGCGCTGATCATCCCCGATCCCAATGTTGTCTTCGACCTGGGAGCGCAGCTATCGTTCGCCGCTACCATCGGGGTTATCATCTTCATCCCACGCAGAACTGTGAACGAGGCTGGAGTTGTCCAGCGTCCAGGCCTGTTCAAGCAGGTAGCTCTGGGCACTCTGGGCGCCTGGATTGCGGCTCTGCCAATAATGGCCCACAACTTCCACGGCGTCGCCGTTCTCGGCGCTGTAGCCAACCTCATCGCCGTGCCGGCCTCCCTGCTGGTTGTCCCCCTGGGAATGCTGGCGCTGGTCACCGGCTCATGGTTTCCCCTGGCCACCCGCTTCCTCTGCTGGAGCGGCGCTGGTCTTATCAAGCTGACGCTCGTCGGCAACACGCTCTGTGCAGCCCTGCCGGGCGCGTATGTTGACTTGGTTTATCTGTCCGGCTGGGGTTGTTTGCGCTGGTACACGCTGGTCGGCGGAGGGCTATACCTGCTCATTCATGCCCGCCGCCATCCGGCGCTTGTTCAGTGGTGGCAGGTCGCCTCCCATCGGCGCTGGCTGATGGTAGGTTGTGTCGTAGCAGTAGCCGGCCTCTGCCTGTGGTATGCAGGGACAATGTGGCTTAGGCCGGACCTGCGGGTCAGCTTCCTGGCTGTCGGCGAGGGGCAGTGCGTGGTCATCGAAAGCCGTGACGCCGTGGTGATGGTTGACGCCGGCAGCTCGCGCTATCGCTACCCCGATGGCAGGAAGCTCACCGAACGCATCATCGTCCCATTTTTGGCCCGCCACAGCATCCGGCGATTGGATGCCCTAATTATCACTCATCCGGATGCTGATCACTGCAATGCAGTGCCCAGCCTGCTTGAGCGTGTGAAGGTGGGCACGATGATAGATCCGCAACTGCCCCAGCAGGCTCCATCTCAGACCTACGCGGATGTTGTTACGGCTGCGCGCGACCGAGGCATCGCGGTTCAGTTGGCCAGGAGAGGAGCAATGCTGGTGCTGAGCGACACCGTTACGGCGCGACTTCTGTCTCCCCGCGAGCCACTCCTGCAGGGCACGGTCTCCGACTTGAACAACAATTCGGTGGCTCTGCGCCTGGCCGGGCCGGGAATGAGTGTGCTGCTGCTAGCCGACCTGCAGGAAGCCGGCCTTCAGCGTCTCCTCCACGACAGCCAGCGCGAGGGGCAAGGGCTGGCCTCTGATCTGCTCATCTTGCCTCACCACGGGCGCAGCCTCGGCCCCTTGAAGGGATTGCTGCGGGCGGTCAGGCCCCACTGGTGTGTGGTCAGCACGGGGGCCCTGCCACAGCAATTGGTTGACCCCCTGCGGCAGGTTCAGCAGGCTGGCGCACACGTGCTAATAACCAACGACGACTATGGGATGGTGATGCTTTCAGATCGTTGGGGGAAGGTTTTGCTCGTGGGAAGCTGGATGGGCGCGCGTGACTCGTCCCGGCGATAGGGCCAGTGCTATTGGGGGTATGGCACTTTCACGCCGGCATAATATGCGTCGCCAGACCTCTCCACTGTCTCTATCTTTCCTTTGTCCAGCAGGCTATAGAGATACTTTGATACTTCGTTCGGATGCAGGCCGAGGGCAGAGACTATGTCCTCGATTGTGCAGGGCCGGCGCTGCAAGAGAGCCAACACGCTTGCCTGGTTGGCCTGAATCGCGCTCTCCATCTCAGCAGCCTCGTAGGCGGCCACGACCTCCGCATTGGGCGAAATGGCTTGCGCGAAGGCCTGGAGCCTTTCGGGGCTAAGCGGGCGCGCGCTGGCTTCAGCCGGCGGCCGGATGACAGTGTTCATCTGCACGCGCGTGGGGTTAATGAACCCAACTGCTCCCCGCAGGGCCGCCAGCTCCTGCGGGCTATCGTTGAAGCCCTGGACTGCCATTACCTCCAGCCACATCTCGCCTGAGCACTCACGCGCGGTTGTTGCAATCCCCTCGATCACTCTCTCAAGGGTAAGGCGTGGCGAGGGACGGTTGATGCGCTGGAAACCTTCCGGGGTAGCTGAGTCGAGGGAGGGGATTATCAGGTCCGCCTGGCACGCATCCTCCCGCACCTGTTCATCCCACAGCAGCGTGCCATTGGTCAGCACCGCTACCGGGATGTCACTGTTGCGTTTGGCGAACTCGATAACATCACCGAGGCGGATATTCAGGGTCGGCTCGCCAGAGCCAGACAACGTGAGCCAGTCGGCGTGCCCCCCGCTGTCGAGCCACTGCCCCAGTTCGCCGATAATCTCATCCACCGCCACATGCTCCGCTATCAGAATAGTCTGCCGGGTAGTAGGCCCCAGTTGGCAATAGATGCAGTCGAGGGTGCAGGTCTTGAAGGGCACCAGGTCAATGCCCAGAGAGAGCCCCAGCCGACGGGACGGCACGGGGCCAAATAGATACTTATAGGCTTTGCCACTCGCGTTCATTCTCGACCACTCCCACTCACTCTACTGACCTCAGCCACGCCCCCCACGCCGGCCACGTCCTCCGCCACCCATGCCGGACTTTGGTGCTACACTAGCCGCACTGACCGGCTCCAGTTGACCAGCCTTGAGGGCTTGAACGGCCTCTCGCACTGTGCCGCCAGGGAAGCTATACACCTCAATGCCGCCCGCCGAAAGCGTACTGAACGCATTCGGCCCAAAGCTGCCAGCGATAACCGCCTCGGCGCCGGCATTGGCGACCGTCTGCGCCGCCGCGATGGCAGCACCGCTCGCGGCCATTGCCGCATTATTCTCGATGGCTTCAACTGCCATTGTCTCATCATCAACTACCACAAAGTACGGGCACCTGCCAAACCTCGGGTCGGCCGGCGCGTCTAGATTATCACCGGTTGCAGCTACTGCTACCTTCATCTCTCTTCTCTCCTTTGCAGTTCAGCT
>JALGTI010000215.1 GCA_029821455.1 Candidatus Zipacnadia bacterium
GAGGCCAACCAAGAGACCATGCCAGAGCGCTGAGGCAAACATGCGCGCGCAGGCGCGCGAGTTAGGTAGAACGTGGAATATATACGTTAGCGGCAGCCTTGTCAAGCGCTAAAGCACAATAAGAAGAAGGAGCAGACCCCAGACAGTACGCGACGACATCTTCAATGCAGTCCAATACAAGGTGAGAGATTGAGTTGTGGCGAAGGTCACCACAGCGCTAACGCAGAAGCTTGTTGTCACAGTTTACGGACTTTAATCAACAAGGAGTGACCATTGTGAGACCCTGGATAATGTTCACCAAGCACCTGGAGGGCTGGGACCTGGGGCAGATCATAGACGGCCTGAAGCAAGGCGGTGTGGAGGGTGCGGACCTCTGCGTCCGGCCCGGCCCGGATATCCCGTCAATCCTGAGAATGCGAAGACTGAACTACCTGCGGCTGCCAAACGCTTCGCAGACGAGGGCCTCTGCATCCCCCTTATCACTACACCTGGGGAATTCGTGAGTACGGATGTGGACTACGCCGAGCCGCTGTTTGAGGCCTGCGCCGAGGCCGGCGTGAAGCTGGTTAAACTGGGCTACTGGTACATGGAAGAAGCCGCTGTTTGAGGCCTGCGCCGAGGCCGGCGTGAAGCTGGTTAAACTGGGCTACTGGTACATGGAAGAAGCCGGCTACTGGGCGACCATTGATAAGTGCCGCAAGGAGCTTGAGGGCTTCGCCAAACTGGCTGAAAAGACCGGTGTTAAGCCCATCGTTCATAACCACTCAGGCAGCACCATGGGCCTGAACTCGTCGTCGGTGATGAACATCATCAAGGGCTTTGACCCAGAGCTGGTGGGAGTGTTCACCGATGTGGGCCACCTGACAATCGTCGGCGAGCCGTATCCGATGGCCTTCGATATAGTCAAGGAGTATATGGCCGCGGTGGCGTTCAAAGACCTTGTCAAGCAGAAGGTTATCCGGGACGGCACCGCCACATGGAGCATTGACGTCGTGCCAATGGGTCTGGGCTTTGGCGACTTCCCGACCGTTATGAAGCTGCTGAAGGATATGAGCTTTGACGGGCCAATTAGCTTCCACTGTGAATACTCGCGCCTGTCTGCCGAATCCGTCATCAATCAATTGAGCATTGATACGCGTTTCATCCAGGATGTCCTGGATAGCTTGGAGTAACGCCACAGTGTGAGCTCTCTAACAACGGAGATGGAGGCCACCAAAATGCGGGTGAATGTTCAGGCCAAGCCGGGGTGACCTCGCCAATCACCGGCGCCGGCACTATCGCTCTAGGGCTGGCCGAGAGCCTCAGCGGCTTGGTGATGGCTCAGCAGAAGGCTGCCGGGCACCCGATTATTAGCGGCGGGGGTACGATGGGCGAGCGGGTCAAGGACCGCGTCACCGAGATCCTCAAGACCCACGAACCGATGCCGATCCCTGACGATCAGATGGCGGAGATAAGGAAGATCGTCGCGGCAGCCGATGCTGCACACGCTTGAGCCACGATGATCCTGATTCGAAACTAGTAGCTGATGACAGCAGTCGCCTGCCCGCATGGCATCGTCACATAGAGCCAGCGGGCATTATGCTGCTCGCGGATGATATAGGCAGCAGACTGGCCGTTTATCTGGACTGATTTCAGTGCGCCTTCGGGCGCGAGAAGCTGGATAATACACCCGCTCTCATAATCCGTCTGCGTGCGAACGGTGATCGTGCCTTCGTCAACAGTCACCTGCTCAATGGCCGATGCGCTGCGGGCATGCCACCACAGACACATCTGGTCATTGGCAAGGTGCAGCGGATTCGTCCCCAGCTCTTCCATATAGGCCAGATCATCCTCAACCGCCGGGCGCGCCGCCGTATAGCGGGCCAGAGCGCCCGGGTGATAGAACATATTCATTGTTAGGTTCCAGAACTTGGCCAGCTCTATCGCGCGGTGCGAATATGTGGGGTCCAGAACATCCTCCTCGCGGTGATATCCAACTTCGTAGGCTGTCATCGGCAGACCAACAAGATCTATGCGCTGGTTGCCCCGGGTCCAGTCATCGTAGTAGTGAATGGGGTAGGCGGTTCCCGTGCCAAAGCTGAGTCTGTTGGTGGGATTCCTGCGCGGGCCGGGGCGGCCGCCCCGGGTGTTCTCGCCTCGGAGGCCAAGTTCAGCCAGCCAGCGCGCCGGCTCGGCCCACCCTGACCACTCACTGCGACCCAGCAGGCACACCACCGGCATTTCACCATAGGCCTCAAGGTGCACGTTCAACTGCGGCTCGATATCCTCTTTAGTGAACAAGCGAGGGTCTTCGCGCCCCTCGAAGCAGAACTGAATGCCGACCTCACAATCCAGCGCTTTGAGCTTATGGAAGTGCCCCACCGGCATAGCCTGATTGCAGGGCGGCACCTGCTGGATGTTGATGTGGTAGGGCAGGCCCAGGTCGCGCATAAACTCGGCCTCAGCGAGGTAGCTTTCATCCCAACTGTTGGCGTCGCCTCCCCAATGGAAGACTGCGTCAGGAATAGAGCCGTCCGGATGCGGCGGCAACTGGTACAGGAAGACCCCGCCATGTTGGGCGATAATCTGCCGCAGCAGGAACATCAGCACATCGGCGTAGGGTAGGTCGCCAGGCCAAGGCGAGACTGCAATCCCGTCCCTGGCTCTGTAGACCCCATCGCCGTCATAATCATCCTCGACAATGGGGCGGCCCTGGTGCATGGCCCAGACACACTGCGCCAGATCGAAGGCCCAATAGGAGACAGCGCCCTGGCCGGCTGTGCTATAAACGACCGCCGGCCTGCCTAGATTTCGCCAGAAGATTGAGTAAAGGCGGGCAACCTCCTCATAGCCGGGGGCCGAAATGCACTGCATCGGCGCAAGCACAGGAATGGCACAATCGCCGACATCTCTGGGCAACAACGGGTGTGTCCAGTCCTCATGAACTAGGCGAATACAGGACGAAGGCGTGAATTCGTCCTCTGGCTGTGGGAGGGTCTCCTCGACTGATATGCCAAGTGCCTTGGCAATATCAACAGTGGCAAAGCAGAGTAGCAACCCGCCGCTTTCCGCCCAGCCGGTCAAAGTCTCGACCTGTGGCTGGGTCAGATAACCGGCCGGCAGCGGAGGCAGCAGCAGAACCGAAAACTCGGCCAGCTTCTCAGCGTTCAGGTCAGCCTGACTGACCTCCATGTAAGGCAGGCCCATCCGCGAGAGGATTTCTTCATAATAGACTGGCCAGTAGTTGCGCTGTTGGTCATTCGCCTGCTGGCGCAGAGCGTCGTCATAAAACAATGCAGCTTTGAATTCCGGCATCAGTCGCACCTGCTTTCCTGGTATTAGCGGCGGTCATTCGTCGCTGGCTCATCGCAGCCCTGCAGGCCTCCGTAATGAGCATTATCCGTCCACATGCACCTCCATAACTTCCATTACCGGCATAGGCTCCGCTGCTTTATGCTTTTCCAGGAGCATAACACGGAGCTCATTGTCACCTCGGAAGGGAGGGCAATCTGCCAACGGGATTTCGAAGCGTAAGCCAGGCCGCCACGTGAATCTCTCATCCACCTTTTCACCCTCTGGCTGATACTCGATATCGAACTTGCCTGCGGGGATCTCCTGCCCGTTCAGTTCTACCGCGAACTTGTCCTGTGGGGTTGCGTTGTAGATGCGGAACCGCAGTATGCCTGTGAGGGCCTCGCCGTTGCGGCCATCAGCCATCCGGAAGTAGTATATCTGGCGCTTGCCCACTGCGTTGGCGCCGAAGGTGAGCTGCTGAAAGCGAGGACCGTCGGTGTAATAGGCACCGAGCGCTGCATAGAGATAATTGCGGGGGCCGGACAGTGCGCGTTTGTGGTCGGAGAGGATCGCGAGGGCCTCTGTGTAGAACTCCTGGCGCTCGGGCGGCCAGTTGTAGATGTTGAATGTGGAGAGGCCGTCGGCGCCCCAGGTTAAGTAGTTGTGGGCGACAGCGCGGAACTTGGCCAGAGAATCCATATAGATGTATTGTGATTTCTCGTTGGCAACATCAATCCATATCTGTGGACCTGGATACACAAGGCAGTTAGTGCCCTCTGTTGCTACCACAAACTCCTCAACGCGCAGGCTCATATCGGTCTCATTGAACTCCATGGGGGCCAGATAATCGGCGTACCCTTCCCGCGCCCAAGTCTCGATGTCGCAGCCGATGTTGAGGCACTCATCTACGGATGAGGCGACCCTGTGACCGAGGATGAGGCGCTCACATCCCCGCTCTGCGGCCACTTCATCGAGCATGACACGTACTTCTCGTACGAAGTCAGTCAGGTAGCCGAGGTACTCGCGCTGCTTGCTGGCAGGAAAATGCCGGCCAAAGCGCATCCAATTCAGCTCAAGGCCGTCAATCTCGTAGTTCGTAACCATCTCACGGAGGATCTGCAGCCGATGCGCCTGCACCTCGGGGATTGAGTAGTTCAGCGTCGCGTCGAGGGTGCCCGGCTTTAACCTGCGTATGGCCGCAAAGCGACCGCCCTCCCAGGTGTTGCACCACTCGGGGTGGTCCTTGATAAACTGTGAGAGCAGGCCTCCCGTGAAGCTGATGGCGTCCTGGTTTTCAATCGCCTCGTCCCACTGAACGCCGTGGTGGGCGTCGCTCATGCGCATTCCGCCGAGTACCAATGCACCGACCTTGTGACCTTCGTCAACAGCCATGTGCAGAATGTCTGTGCCCTGGGCGAACAGCTCCTGGATTTGCCTGTAGCGAGGGAGCTTATTAGCGTGTTGCTCGGGGAAGCGAGAGCCGAAGATCTCAGCGGTGGGGAGGTCTTTGACGAAGACGATATCAGGATTGGCCACGTCCGCCACAAAGACGCCCGCGCCGGCGGCGAAGGCACGCTGGAGCCAGTCGCGGAGTGTTTCCTGGACTTTCCCAAGTTCTGGCGGGTACAGAGCATCTGCGCAGTCCTGGTTGAAAACCAGAGGGCGACCGCGCATACGATTATCCGCACGCTTTTCCTGATTTGCGGACCACACATTGGCTGGCAGCAGTATTGTGCAGACAATGCATGCAGATAGCCGCACCAATTCGTAGCGACTCACGTGGGATCAGCTCCCTGCGCTCAATACTGGCGGACAAAAGCATTCTCTTAGCAGTGTCTGGCAGTTACCAATCACCTGGTCGCTAAGCCGCTACCCGTGCTCAGTTGCGGGCACCAGGCAACTGCCCGCCGGGGAGATTGCACATCGTCTCTGCCCATTTGCGTATCTGCTGACCTTGACTCTGAGGTATCTCCCGCGCGAAGGGTATCTCTCCTTGTATCAGATCCGCCGCGATGGCGCCCGCGGCCTGCGCAGTAGCTTCCAGTTGTGCTGGAGACAATGCCACCGGAGTGTCGTTGTTGCTGTGGTGGCAAATCCGCCCTCCAGCAGGGTTTCGGCGGTGGAATGTCACGGTGGGAATGCCTGCTATGTTGAATGGGAAAGCATCGAAGTATGGCGAGGGCTTCCCCTCAACCTGCGCGATATAGTCGCTGGCCGCAAGCATATTCTCCAGGTACTGCTCCAGCGATTGCGGGCCGACATAGTAGGCGTAGTTCTGCCCCAGCCACGTTGCAACGCTGTCTATGTTGATGCCGAACTGAATATCTATAATATTCTCAGCGTTCCACACATAGTACCGCGTGCCCTCGGAAAGCTGCTCCTCGGCGCCAGCAGCTATGAAGCGCAGCGTCCTCTCGCCTCGGCTGTTGGCCAGAGCGCGGGCCATCTCTATCAGACACCCGATACCCGATGCGTCATCTTCAGCCCCCAGTCCCACCGCGACGCTGTCAAGATGCGCCGTGAGCACGATTACCTCATCACTGGTGCCCACAAGCTCGGCTATGACATTCTGCGAGGTGCCCGGC
>JALGTI010000216.1 GCA_029821455.1 Candidatus Zipacnadia bacterium
ATAGTCATAGGGCCGCGCCCATTGTTCGTTGTGAATGAATATCAGCACTATGACAGCAGCCAGGGCGACGTACTTGAGGTACTTAAGGTACTTGTCTACGCGTCCGAACCGGGGACCCATGCTACCCTTGGGTTTCCGGATACGACCCAGAGCGTCCTGCACCAACCCCATCGGACAGGCCCAGCCACAAAAGACCCGGCCAGAAAGCAACGCCGATAGGCCAATCAAGCCGATGAACGGCAGTTGCAGGTAACGGCCCGGGCAGTCGGTCAGGGGACAGGACGTGCACGAAACGAAGGGCACTCCGTAAGGGCACCTTAGCCACCCAATCGCCAGCCACTCACCCGTGAAGACGAAAAACGCCACCTGGCTGAGCCGCCGCCGGTTGCATGTTACTGGCCTCCTTTGGCTAGCATTTGTTGAGCCTTGGCTGCCACTGGCGAGTCTGGATAGAGTTCGACTACGCGCTTGAAGTGGTTTCGCGCCGCTTCGGGCCGGCCAGTCTTGAGAAGGCACAGGCCGGCCTTGAACTGGGCCATTGGTTTGAACGGCTTATTCTTCTTCTGAGAAGGGTCAGTGACCGAGAGCACCTTGTGATACTCCAACAGGCACTGATCATCCTCGAATACCCCGGCCCGAAAGAACTCCTCAGCGACATTGAAACGCTTCTCAGTGGGCCTGACACATCTGCCACTGCATTGCCGCTGCTTCGGCTTTGCCCATGGCCAGACAGCATACTCCCGCTTTGAAGCGGGCCTCCGGGAGCATCTTGCCCGGCTTCTTGTAGATGCCCTGGGAGATCTTCACCATCTCCTTCAGCGCGTACAGCGGCATGTGATGCTCGAACAACGCCATCCCGTAGGACATGCCCCGCTGTTGGTCAGTATCGTACGCGTAGGTCCACTCGGGCACGGAAACCGCCGGCGGTGCATCTGACGCAGTGTCCTGAGCGCCGTCAGCCATCTTCAGCGCACGAGCGGCGGCGCGTCCCCATTCATCGTCAGGCAATTCGGCAGCCAACTGCTGCCACTGGGCGATAGCATCGGTTACATAGCCGCGCAAGTAGTCGCACAGTGCCACCCTGAACCGCGCCGCCGCCATATAGCTGCTGGGATAGGAGAGGGTGAGCACCTTCAGGTACTCGCGAGTAGCAGCAACGTACTGACCGGCTGCTAGCGAATCCTCGGCCACTGCAAACCAGCGGCGGCCGGATTTGCCGGCATAACCCTCCCAGAGGCGCACTCGCTCGGGCGGGAAAGCCGCCAGCCACCGGTGGTGCTCCGCGCTCAGGCTGCGTGTGTCACCCAGTTCCTTGAGGCCATCCCGCGCCAGTTGTACCCAATGCTCCTCTGGCATCTCTTCAACATCAGGGATGGGCTCGCCGACCTGCAGGATGCCCCTCTCCCATTCCAGCTTCCCCTTGCGGGGGAATTCCCGCACAAGCCTTTGCCACTCGAGACGGGCCACGTCATCCTTGCCCAGTCCTCGGGCAGCAAGCCCTGCGTAGTAGCGGGCCCGAGCATCATAATGGCTGGGCCCGAACAGCCCGATTATCTGGAAGCAGCGCCGCAGCGCGCTGCCATAAGCGGCATCGTCATATAGCCTCTGAGCCATGTGCATCTGCCAGGCCGGCATATTCTGCGGAATGAACACTTGCAAGAGCGCGCTGTACGCCTGGGCCTGCGGAGAGTCTATTGGTAGGTAGCCACGCTTGGCGAAGATTGCCTGGCCTTCTTGGCTGATGATACCATCTACGTAGGCATTCGCCAGTTGCGGATTGCTGGTAGTGGACAGCACCCCACAACACTGCGGCGGCACCGCACGGCAAGACTTCATCGCATCGTGGTATTTGGGTCCGATTGGTATGACCTCGATCTTGCCCTGTACCTCAGGCCAGGTGGTCGTGGAACGTGGTACTATTACTGCATCTACACGACCATCTACTACTGGGTCAAGCAACTTACGGCCGCATTTCACCTTCACCACCGAATTGTTGATCCATCGCTCGACAAGCCCTGGATAGAACTTGTCCGAGACTGACACCATCAGGTGAGAGATGCACTTGCCCCGTGGTCTCATCGCCAGAGGTGAGTAGGTCAGTCTCACCCCGGGCTCGCCAAGGTCCTTAATGTCCTGTATCTGGGCCGGATTGCCTTTGGGAGTTGCAATGACAAACGGGTCAACCCCAAAGAACACCGGGCCTCTGCCGAGCCGCCCGCGCTGGTATAGTACCTTCCATCCCGGCCCACCGCGTCCGACCAAGACATCCACTGGGGCCTCCGGATCTGCCGCCAGTTCCAGCAGGTACTGGATCGGCGCACCGGTATAGCGCACGCGACAGTTGTATTTCTGCTCAAACCACCTGGAGTAATCGCACAGGCTCTCGTAGTTGCCCCCACAGGACCATACTATCAGGACCGGCCGCCACGGTGCCCACCACGTCAGCCCTAAGCCTATAAGCACCGCCAACCCTATCAGTATTATGGTCGCATCTATAACTGCTACCTTGCTCTTGGGCATACTATCACTCACTTCCTACGCACCGGCTTTGTGGGCCACGAGCCTACAGGCTGCAGCAAAGAGTGTGTCAGTCCTTGGGCGTTACTGTGAGCCTGGTAGTTCGCTGGCCCCCTGCACACCATCGCGTGCCCTGTCTACCAGCTCTGACCGTTCACACCGCATTCGCCGGCAGTCACGCCCGCCCATGGTACCGCACACAACTCCTACACCGCGCCTCGGACACATGCTAAGAGGCTGAGCACTACACTCATTCCCACACTGAGGGCACCTGCCGATAAACGAAGCGCCGTCAGGTAACTGCCGCCGGTTCTGGGCTGCAGTGCCCGCTCCGTCTGCCTGGTTGGAACCAAACAAGAGTAGGCCGGCACACAATCCACCCAGAGCCTTCATCAATCTACCGAAGAAGCGTCTGCGCTCCATAATCGCCTGCCTTCCTTCCGTGTCAAGATTTGTATTTTGCATCATTCTCACCCACTCCAAAAGGTCGTGCTCATAACCACGCTATAACCACATCGCGAAGAGCTCTAACTCCGAGCTTTCTACCACGGCGGTGCAGCACGATAGCCGTGAATTGTCTTACCGTGCAGGAAGAAGACGCTGCCATCCAGCCGCAGGACGTTCAGTCCCCCACCGCCCTTGGCCCTTGGATTCTTATGAGGGCGATATTTCGACCAGTGGCGGATGTAGTCGCAGGCAAGCCAACAATCGGCATTGGCACTCTCTGTGAGCTGGCGGGGCTCGAACTTGTAATTACAGCCGAGCCCTCCGTTGGCCTCGGTGTCGTAATAGAGGAAAGAGAAGTATCTGTAGGTGATATGTCCGGCCGCCCAGTTAGCGTCGGTATCTACCACTGAGTCGGGCTGGCCGGCTGGCGAGCCGGGCTCGTAGTAGTCTTTCGGCAGCGACGCCCAGGACTCGATAGCCGGCGCGCTCGGGCAGTAGAACATATGCCGGCTCTTCATATACGGCATAACGCCATCCAGAAGCTGGCCTGGTCGCGGGTGGGGATTGCCGCAAAACGGCTCCACTGGAAAAGCCTCGTCGTAGTCGGATGCATACATGTGCAGCGCCAGGCCAAGCTGTCTCAAGCGACTCACGCACGCCGTCTGCTTCGCCTTCTCTCTCGCGCGTGAGAACACGGGGAACAGAATCGCTGCCAGGATGGCAATAATCGCTATCACCACCAGAAGTTCGATGAGCGTAAAGCCGTTGCTGCGTTTCATCTTACTGCCTCCACTTCTAGGCCGATGGACGTCACTTGCTTCACTTAGATAAGCCATAATCGCGTGCCTCCCTCCCGTGTTGCGATCTGCACTTCGCGTTATTCTCTCTCCCCAACAATGTTCCGACTCTTCCGACCACTTAGCGCCCAGGTATTCTACGGCGAATGCCAACGACGAAATCGTTGTCGCCGCCGACGTCAAATACTCCGACCTCGATCAGACCGCTCAGCTTTGGGAAACAGAGACGTACACCGGCGTTCACGCTATCGCGATTATAGTCTGCCAGCAGTATGGCTTTCTGCCTAGGATTGTGCTTCGATAACTCCAGTATCACCTCGGCCCCCAGAAGAGGTCCGGTCTTAAGATCGTCCGTCCAGAGGCCGCCATGCACCCTGAAGTTAGCCTCCGGAATCGCGTGCGAGGCGACAAGGTAGTATGCGCGGCCAACCTTAGTATCCTCAAAGA
Source organism: Candidatus Zipacnadia bacterium (assembly GCA_029821455.1). Lineage (GTDB taxonomy): Bacteria > Armatimonadota > Zipacnadia > Zipacnadales > Zipacnadaceae > JALGVG01. The sequence goes on from JALGTI010000216.1 coordinate 4,209, forward strand.
TGTCCTCAATGCCCAAGGTGACCGCAGGAGTTTGCCTGTCAGGCTTCACCAACTGGAGCTTCAGTCCGAGGGTACTGACCGAGCTTCCCCGCTTAGGGTCAATGCGGGTAAAGCGTGCCTCGACGCGGTCCACGACCCCGACCAGCAGGGCGCCCTGCCGCGCCTTGTTCTCTACCTGTCGAGCGGCTAGCTTGCAGCTACCGGCTGGTGTTGGATATGCGGTAAAGACACGGCACAGGACTGAAGGCATGAATTGCGGCTGCTTGCCCTTGGCACCCGGTTTGTCCTGTGCCGCCGCTGGCCCGCTCAACGCCATGACCAGCAAACCTGCAACTGCTGCAAGACCCAACAGACGACCCATCCTGGCGTTTCCCACTTGTCTCGACCTCCTATGCTCCGCAGAATATTCCGCTCTTGGCTTTTGCGGAGCGCTTGTGTGTGCTCAGCAATTGACGTGCTGAGCAAATCTGAGTTGCGCCCGGCTCTAACTGTCATTTTCAGGCTACACCCGAAATCGTACGAAAAACGTAAGAAAGAGGGACGATTTTCGGAGCACGGATAGTGCTGGTGCATAGAAGCACGCCACGGAGCACAGCGAGAGATAGCGGGGTGTGCGAGGCTGCGAACCTAGCCATAGCGACCCCGTGGCAATGCCATTCCGGAAGCAATCTCGAGTCTCTCCCTCGGGGATTGCCACTCATCAGCTCCTGACCATGCTTGACATTCGGCCCCGGCGTTGGTAAACTCACAGCAGCTAGCCATCTTGTCCACGTTTCATCAACGGCTGTGATGCCACTCGGTAGGCGTGGTCAAGACAGCGTGTGCTCTATACGTATCGGACCTCACCTCAGTCACCGGGAGGGGCGCGTTACTATGTCTCGCGTTTGGACGAAGCCATCCACCCTGGCACTCCTCGCCGTTCTCACACTCGCTGGAACTCTCACCGCCTACGTCTTGTGGGCAGCCGCGCCAACCCTGAGCAATCCGGACGTTGACCCGGATGAGGGTGAAACTGGCTTCACTGTCTTTACCTGGTCAGTGGACTACTCAGACACTGACGGTGATGCTGTGGATGTCGCTGAGGTCCACGTCCGTCTCAGTGGCGACACAACCTATACCTCGTATGCCTTGTCCGACCCGGATACGGACAATACCTGGGAATACTCGGGCACTCTGGGAGCCTCAGGATCATACGAGTACCGCTTCTATGTCTTGGACGACGGAGCCGTCAGCGGTACTGCTGAATCAACGACGACGGCGTGGTACAGCGGGCCTGACGTGAATGCGCGTCCCGATCCTCCGACTGACTTGCATATGTGGCCGGAGCCGGGCACTGGAACGGGGATAGTAGCTGGTACGGTCAACACCACCTTCACCTTCTTCGCAACGATGCCCGATGATCCCGATGGGGATGACGTTGACCTGACCCTGTATGTTGAACAGGGCGCGACGACGATATCGAAGGCGATGACCGGAGTAGTGAGCGCGGATCCCGGGCTTGGATATGAGTACTACGCCACTGTAGACCAGGTCAACGACGGTACGTTTGGTACGGGTACCTGGACCTGGTATGTGGAGGCGGAGGATGACGGCACGCCAGCGCTATACCGGACGGGAATGGCTGTCGAGTGGCATGCTAGACATTATTCCGGATGACGGCCCCACGTCGCATGGGGTTGGCTCCAGCTCTTCGACTTACGAATTTCGCGTCGAATACGATCACTCGGACGGCCTACCGCCTCGGGCCTTCCGTATGTATGATGACGATCCCTGGGTAGACCCGGGCCCGGACGGGGATGACACTCTAACATACCCCGACTACGGTTTGAAGACTGGCGTAATCATCTGGATTGAGGACCACGACGGCGTTGACCAGCCTCACTTTATGACGTGGGATACTGAGGCGAACGGTAAGGCCGAGGCAGATGCCACACCCAGCGATTACGCA
>JALGTI010000217.1 GCA_029821455.1 Candidatus Zipacnadia bacterium
TGGCAATATCCCGGTCGAGGCAGGTGACAGAGCCGCGAGCGCGGCGCTGCAATTCGGGGGTGACCACGCAGTGGCCGGCTCCCACTTCCAGGATGCGTTCCCGCCGGCCAATGCGGGCCCGGCGCAGTGCTCTGGAACGCGGCCCGGCTAGCCATTCAGATAGCAGCCGCGCCTGGTCCAATGAGGGCAAGTCCGGGCGAGATGGGGTCTGACGACCAGGCGCTGCGCTCATCGCCCGCCGCCGGCGCAGGCACAGGCACAAGCACAGCCCGCGCAAGCGCAACCTCCACCGCCGCCACTGCCTGAGCTCTCACTGATTCCTTCGAGCACGTCCATCGTAACTCTATCGGCGCCAGAGTCACATTCTCAGACCAGCCGGCAAAGGAAGCCGCTACGTCGCGCAAACCGGTCTGGCCACCAACGGCAGGCGCACGTGCGACCTCACCAAGCCCAGCCCCCCCGGTGTGTGCCCAGATCGGTCGGTAGTAGTATCCGTGGTGGTGCCAAGTAACGAAGTAATCGTCATAATCATCATCCAGCATCAGCCACAGCAGGTTGTCATCGAGAAATGTTGTTCGCGCGTCAAGCTCACCCATCGCCTTGGCCTCGACCCACGCCCCGGCCACAATGGACTTGTAGTATTCGCGCGTCTGCTTGAGGTTGAAGCCACTCATCCGCTCGGCGGTCTTCTCGATCAGTTGCTTCATCTCTTCGCTGAAGTCGAGTTCGGCCAGCGGTGTGTGCGAGTTTCCAGTCAGTTTCTCCAGGAACGGCTGCTCATAGGCGTGGATTACCGTGCCGTTTGCCCGCGAATTCTCCTGCCGGTCGGAGCGGGAGAGCGATCCGAGGTAGTCCTCATCCACCTCGACCGCCAGAGGGTCATCCGCCGTCTGGTGGACGAGGCCCTTCTTCAGCATACCGAAGATCACCAGTGCCAAGACCTTACCCAGTGGCAGCTCCATAATGACGGCGGCCTCAGGCACGGTCAGCCCCCGTTTTATCCCGCCGGCCTCGACTGAGGCGATGGCCGGGAGGTATGAGCGTCCCCGCGCTTTGCGGGCCCGTTCAGCGAGAATCCAGATGGGGATCAGTACAGGTAAGGCCAGCGCCTCGAGTGTCGGGCTGATAGCAAAGGCGACTATGCCGCCGCCCAGCAGGAAGACGAAGACGCTGATGCCTGTGCCATTGGTCTGCCGGAAGAAGAAGATGCCGAACAGGATAAAGAAGAAGATAGCCCAGACAACGCGCGCGGCGGGGTTCTCCGTCCACCACTTCCAGAGCAGACCGAGCTTGGTCATCCGCACGACCCGCTCCATCTCGCGTTTGGGAAACGAGACGCCGACCATATGTGGCCCGTCAGCCCGGACAGCCTCCATAAACCAGGCCACAGCATTCTTGCCCTGCAGATTCAGCTTCTTGCTGAACTCAACATCCTGGTAAAGGATTTCATCGAGCTTGATAGACTCGGGCAGGTAGACGACGATGCCCAGCTTGGTGGTTCCGGTAACGTACTCGCTCCCCCACCACGTGGGAGTGATGCGCAGGGAGGCATAATCAGCACGGGTCGTGTCCTGATAGACCAGGTCGGGCATAGTGCAGGCGAACTTGAAGATGCCCGTCTGGCCCGGTTGTATGGCATACGGGTCCAGATGGACCTCAACGCCGCAGTCTATGAAGGTTGAAGTTTTGATGTGCTGCAAAGGGTTGTCGTTCACACTTGCGCTCATATTGCTGATATCGTAGTCCTTGTGGGGCAGGCCCATATCCACCACATCAATCGCGTCGGCGCCTTGGTTGCAGTGGAACGCCACAGTGTACGCCAGCGTCACCGAGGCGTCCGCGTTCGGTGTCACCTCCAGGAGTAGCTTGGGCACGGAGAACGAATAGTCCTGTGCGAAAGCTACAGGGCAGGCCAGTACAGTCAGTACCAGGCTTAGCGTAATCCATTGTCTCATTCGCTCTCACCCCTTTGCACATCATCGCTCCAGCCGCGGGAGTCTTTGGGACAGTCGGCGGCGCAGATGGCCAGCCCCGGGCAGTCTGAACAGCGGGTCGGCTGTGCGAGACGCTCCCGATACCGGGTAAAGCATTCGCTGCCCCAGATGTCATCCCAGGCCTCGCTGAGAATGTTGCCAGCGCAGATTCGAGGGCCGCGAGCGGCAAACACTGAACCATCCTGCTCAATGCGTATCGCCACATCACCGGCCGCTCGTGGGCCGGCCATTACCTGCTCGGCCAGAGACTTGGTGCTATCGAAGCGCACAGGTGGTTCCCACAGGAGGCGGACATTCGCTTGCTCGGAGGCTTCCGTGATGATGGTGGCTACCTGGGGCAACGACGCAGCCGCCAGCGCACCGACCTGCTGAGCCGACTGATCGTCATCCGGACAGGCCAGAGCAAAGAATGAGAGATTAGTGACATTCTGTGCTTGAAGACCGCTGACAATCTGCTCCAGTTCATCAATGTTGCTCTGTATCAGTGGCACCTGAGCGACCCGGCAAAGCTCCAGTGCCTCCGCCTGCTCAAAGAAAGCCAGCACTCGCTCGTGATCGCCACCGCCAATCAGATTGTCGTGCTCTGAGGCGGACGCCGATACATAAACCAGAGTCAGGTGGTCCAGCCCCGCCATTGCCGCTCTGTGGAAAGTCTCTTCCGACAGCCAGCCTGCCACGGAGCGGATGCCCGCGATCATACCGAGATCCTCGGCCGCCTCGACCATGCGCACCAGGCCATCGTGGTTTGTTTGAGGTTGAGCCAGGAAGGTGGCCTGCGGGATGCCGATATCCCACAGCTTCCGCAGAATTCCCACGCTCGTGTCCACTTCGCCCGGTACAACATCGGCCCTCAGCGGCGCAGCCATCGCCCGGGCGCGACCAAAGGCATAGGGGTCGTCCAGGTTGGATACGGGATAATTGTCGCCGGGCTGGGATAGCTGGGTGATCAGCTCACGGACTGCCAGCAGGTCCGCTGCGATCTGCTCCAGTGAGGCGCCCGGGAAATCCTCCCTGACCTTCAAGCCAATCTCCTCGTCGGCCAGGCCTTCGAGGATCCCCTGGGCCATCTGAACGCCACTTGGCGACAACATCGCGGCCTGGGCGGCATTGGCCATCAGCAGGCCAGCGCCATCAGGGTCAACACGCAGATGGAAGCGGGTGGGCCACTCTTTTTCCAGGCATTCGTAGTGATAGACCCCAGGTTCGGGGCCAGACGGCGCCGGCTGCGGTCTTATTCCCAGGGCATTCAGCACTCTCTGCCCCAGACTCTGTTCGCTCACGTGCCGCTCACCTCCATATGCGTGGCCTTGCGTTCCAGCGGACAGCCACCTCCGCAGATACTTAACTGATCGCAGTGCCAGCACTCTTCAGGTAGATTAGCCGCCTGGGGGGTCTCCCGACGATAGCGAAGACTGCGCAATAAATCGCTGTCCCAGATATTCTCCCAGCTATCACTGAGGATATTGCCTACGGGCACATAGTACGATTGGCAGGGCAGGACATCGCCGTTGGGTTCTATGCAGATGGAATACTCCCCGGCATTGCAGCTTTTCGGCCCCAGCCCCAGTTCCAGCGGCGACATCCGACAGTACCGCGTCGGTGTGTACCAAAAAAAGCGCATACCATAATCATCGGCTAATTGTTTCACTTCAATCAAAACAGGCTCAAGTTCGGTTTCGGTGAGTGTACCGGGATAGTGGACCCCACAACCGGAATGTATCATTCCATTCATCGCAAACGTGCGGATGCCGAGTTCATACAGGAAGTCAACAGTCTCCAGGGCCTCAGCCACATTGGCCTGCACCAGCGTCGTATTGGTAATGGTGTGCAGCCCCGCATCGAGGGCAGACTTGATACCGTTGACCGTCTCGTCAAAGGCGTCTGCGCGGACGATTTCGTTGTGCAGTTCGGCGCGGTGCGAGACGAGCGTAATCTGGACGTGATCCAGACCCGCCTCTTTCAACCGCACAGCGAAGCCGGGTTGGGCAAGACGGCGACCGTTACTGTTGAGGCCGGTTATCTGACCCAGGTTATCCGCAAATCGGATGAGCTCAAACAAAGATGGATGCAGTGTTGGCTCTCCACCGGTGAAGATGATGTAAGGGACACCGAGGTTATAAAGCTTCTGTAGAACCGCTCTCCACTCTGGGGTAGAAAGCGAGGGCATATCCCTGCGCCCCGGCTCATTGTAGCAGTGGGCGCAGTTATTGTTGCAGATGTAGTGAAGGGCCAGGTCCACCTTGTAAGGCGCTTGCGCGCGAGCCGAGAATAGCGGCATAGTCTCTAGATTGAGTTCGCAGGTGGGACAGCCTGGACCGGGCTGCTTCAGCGCGTCAATCATTTCACCTATTCGTCGCAGTTCAACGCCGAGTTGTGACGGCGCAGTGGAGGGATAAGAGAGTTGCAGTCGAGCGAGGGCCTGCTGCTCAGGCACTTCGTCCAAAGCGAGCTTCGCCATCTGAGCTGCTGTAGGGGTCAGGTGGATCACGTCAGAGGCGTTCACAAACAGCAGCGCGGTGTAATCCTGCTGGATGCGCAGATGCAGCCGCGCCGTACCTCCAGATCCATTCACCCTGTAGGTGTACAAACCCGGCGCGCAGTCGTCAGATGCGCCAATGGCCTGCACCTGTGCGCTGAAGCGTCCCACATCAGCCCGGATCTCGTCAGCAACGCGCTGAAGGAGGCCACCGCACCAGGCTATCGCGCGAAAGCGGGTGGGTAGGGGCATCTCAGAGCCTCCTGGGAAAGAGGAGCGTTAGGCGGTGAAAAGCCTAACGATGACGGCGAGCGGCGACACGCTCATTATACCACAATCTGTTGGCGCCATTCAATAATGTCGGGGCCATTCCTTACACCTCTCACACTGCGCTCTGTCCCTAATCGACACATGGCGCCAACAACGGCCTCTTTTCGGGTAAGTTCTTCAGAATCGCGCCTTATAAGGAAGAAGCCGAAAACATGAGATTGTTGGGTCTGTCGGCGCCATTTCACTTCAAACCCAATCCCTGCCAGCCCCTTTCCCGTTTAATTCGCACTAGTTTGAACCCTTTCGAACGTAGGCGCTTTCCTAGAACCTTCGGGGGCAGGTCAGAACCCAACACACAGTCAAAGGGCCCGCGCACGGCAACTTCTCTATCTGCCTAAGGTGTTCCTCCCTAGCGTGGACAGTGAAGGACACAGGGGCGGGAATAAAAGAGCGCAACTTAGGGGTAGGGGAGAGGCACAGGCGCGTCTTGCGGGGTCAGAACTTGCTCTTCCACTTAGCGTACTCGTCCAGCATTGCCATGAAGTTGTCGTACTTAGTGCCCTTGGCGATGGAATGGCTGGGTCCCAGGATGAAGCCGCTGCCTGGTG
>JALGTI010000006.1 GCA_029821455.1 Candidatus Zipacnadia bacterium
AACGGCTACTCACTGGCCCGCAAGGTGCTCTTGGAAGCCAGAGGGTTGCAACTGGAAGACAGGGTTGATGAACTGGGGCGGACACTGGGCGAAGAACTGCTGGAGCCGACGCGCATCTACTGCGTCAGCCTGGTCGCTCTTTTCGAGGCCGGCATTCGTCCCCATGGCCTGGCTCATATCACCGGCGGCGGGATTGTGGGCAACCTCGCGCGCGCAATCCCCGCTGGTCTGTGCGCCAGCGTCGCTGTCGGTGATATTGCAGTGCCTCCCATCTTCCAATTGATCCAGCGGCTGGGGAATGTGGAAAGTGATGAGATGTATCGCACCTTCAATATGGGAGCCGGGATGATACTCGTACTGGACGCGGGCGATGTGGACAGCGCCACCGCTGGGCTGAAGAAGGTTGGCGAGGAGCCGCTGGTGGTGGGGGAAATCATCCCCGATGCAGAGCAGAAGGTCCGATTAGTGGATACAGTCCAGTAGGGGCGGTCAGTCGCAGTCTGCCTTGGCTTCTCGGCAAAGTTTGCGTTTGCTCTTGCAATAATTGGGCTTAGGCGCTATAATTGAAGCGTCGCAAGCACATCTCAGGAGATTTGCCCTGGGAGTGGGTTGTTTATACCCACTCTCTTTTTGTTGATGACAGGGAGCATCAGCGGCTGCAATGGGCGTCAGTCAACATCCGGTTGCGGAGAAGATTCAGCCCGAGATCGAGCAGATGCTGGCAGACTATGGCTATGAGTTAGTGCAGATCAAGCTGGGCGGGCGGCCAGCGCACCAGACACTGACGATCGTTATTGATAAGCCGGATGGCGTTGACAGCAACGACTGTCAGTACGTTTCCCAACGGCTTTCGCTGCTTTTGGATATGCTAGATCCGATCGAGAGCAGCTACAACCTGATCGTCTCCTCGCCGGGGATAGAGCGGCCGCTGGTGAAAGACGATGACTTTGAGCGCTTCGCCGGCGAACTGGCACGAGTGCGTTTTGTAAGCAAGAACGGCAAGCGCCAGACAGTGGTGGGGAGACTAGCTGGCACGGCTGAAGGTGAGATAACCTTGGAAACGTCTGAGGGACGTGTTGACATAGCGCTGGCAGACATCGAAACCGCTAATCTTATCTATGACTGGGAGAAGGAGGTTGGCTAGCAATGCAGACCCGGGAGTTGATCTGCTGATGAATGGCGAGTTCATCGAGGCGCTGGAGCAACTTGAGAAGGAAAAGGATATTCCGTTTGCGTCCTTGTTGCAGACTGTGGAGGCAGCGATGGTGTCGGCGTACCGCAAACACTACGGTGTCACCGAGGATGTTCGAATCGAGGTGGACCGTAATAAGCATACGGTGAAGACGATAGCACGACGGCCAGTGCCTCTGGAGATAGCCGAGGGGGAGACGGTACCGCCAGATGTTGTGGTACTGGAGGAGGAGGTCGGCGAACTGCCGGCGGGCACCGCAGTGCGCTACGAGGAGCATGAAGTGGACACTGGTGAATTCGGACGCATCGCCGCGCAGACCGCCAAGCAGGTGGTCATGCAGCGCATCCGCGAGGCTGAGCGGGAGATTGTGTTCGACGACTTCAGCCACCGGGTGGGTGAGGTAGTAACCGGTGAGGTGCAACGGCGCGATGGCCGTAACGTCTACATCGCTCTGGGGCGTGTGGAGGCCATCCTGCCGGCGCACGAGCAGATTCCCGGCGAATCATATCGCTTCAGTGACAGGCTCAAGGTCTATGTGTTGGACGTGCGTAGGACGACCAAGAGCCCCCAGATTGTGGTTTCCCGTACTCATCCAACTTTGATCAGCCGGCTGTTTGAACTGGAAGTGCCCGAGGTCTACGAGGGTATTGTGGAGTTGAGATCGGTAGCCCGAGAGCCAGGGGCACGCGCCAAGGTCGCTGTGGCCTCGCGGGATCCGCAGGTGGACCCGGTGGGAGCCTGCGTCGGGCACCGGGGCGCACGGGTACAGGCGATAGTGGATGAACTGCGGGGCGAAAAGATTGACATTGTGCGCTACAACGATGAACCGGCCGAATACCTCAAGAGCGCCCTGTCGCCCGCCAAGGTCAGCCAGGTGACGTTGGATGAGTCGGACCACTCAGCCGTGGTGATAGCGCCTGACAGCCAACTGTCGCTGGCGATTGGTCGGCGCGGGCAGAATGTGCGGCTGGCTGCGCAACTGACAGGCTGGCGCATTGACATTCGGAGCGAGTCGCAGTGGGCGGAGGCACCGGAGGCCGTTGCCGTAGCTGCCAAGCCAGCCAAGCCTGCACGCCCCAGCATGCGCGTGTACGAGTTGGCGCGGGAGCTGGATGTTAGCAGTCGTGACCTCGTAGAGATCCTCCAGGAGGAGGGCGTGGAGATAACCAGCCACGCGAGTAATGTGACGCCGGAGCAAGCGGCAATGCTTCGCGAACTGCTGGCCGGAGGCGAGGGCACACTGGAGGCGCTGGAGGCGGGCGAGATAGTCATTGCTCTCGAAGAGGAGTAGACACTCTAGCAGGCAGTGAAGAGAGCTTGCACAAACGACGTGTAGCAGGGCCGCCAGGCGGCTCCGGAGGTGTGGGATTTGGCCAAGGTCCGGATCTTCTCTCTAGCAAAACAACTAGGCCTTCGCAGCGAGGCCTTGATCACAGCCCTTTCTGAGCTGGGGGTCGAGGGCGCCACGCCGGCGACGGCGATTGACGAAGACACGGCCAGGGCCGCCGCGCAGTTGCTGGCTGAGCAGGCGGAGCAAGCGCGTCGGGCTGCGCTGGCCTCCCAGCAAGTAGCAGCCGAGGCTACACCAGAGCCTGGCAAAGCAGGGGAAGTGGTGACAGAAGAAGAGGAGTGGGAGGAGGAAGCAGAGGAACTCGTCGGTCCCTCGCCCTTCTACGAGGCCGAGGACCCGCTGGCCGAACTGGAGCGCCAACTCGCCCAGCTCGAGGCCCAGGCCCGTGAGGAGCCCGAAGCGCAGGTGACGCCCCTGCCTGAACTGGTCGCACGGCCGACTGGCCCTGCTCCGGAAGATATGGTGGCAGTTCCCCCGGTCGTGACCGTGCTGGGGCATGTGGACCACGGCAAGACCACCCTTTTAGATACTCTGCGAAACACCAACGTCGTGGAAGGTGAACACGGCGGCATTACTCAGCACATCGGCGCCTCTGAGATCGAATTCCAGGACCGACGCATCGTCTTCATTGATACGCCTGGCCACGAGGCTTTTACGCAGATGCGCGCGCGCGGCGCCCAGGTTACCGATGTAGCCGTGCTAATTGTGGCCGCCGACGATGGGGTTATGCCACAGACCGTGGAAGCCATCGGTCACGCTAAGGCTGCGGGTGTACCCATAGTCGTTGCCATCAACAAGATTGACCTGCCGACAGCAAATCCCGATCGGGTCAAGCAGCAGTTACTTGAGCACGAGCTGGTTCCTGAGGAGTGGGGCGGTGATGTGGTTGTCTGCGAGATCTCAGCCCTGACGGGTCAAGGGCTAGATGAGTTGCTGGAGATGATCCTGCTGGTGACGGACGTGCAGCAGTTGTGGGGTGAGCCAGAAGCTGAATTCGCCGGCATCGTTGTCGAAGCCAGCATGGACCCCAGCCAGGGCCCATTGGCCACAGTGTTGGTGCGACGGGGCACCCTTTCAGTGGGAGATGTTGTGATCGGCGGGACCGCCTACGGGCGGGTGCGACACTTACGGGATTGGCGTGGCAAATCAGTAAGAAGCATTGAGTGCGGGCGCCCGGTGGAGGTGGTCGGCCTCAATGATGTACCGGAAGCTGGCGAGGTCGTGACGGCTGCTGAGAGCCCCAAAGCAGCGCGCCAGTTGGCCGAAGAGCGGGTGAGCGCCGCACGTGCCTCCACACTGACCGGTGGCGCCGGCGTGCGCCTGCGTGCTCTGTACGATGAGCTTCACGGTCAGGAACGTGCCGATCTCAATATCGTGCTCAAAGCTGACGCCTGGGGTTCGGTGCAGGCGATGCAGTCGTCGCTGGAGGCGCTCGGCAATGAGCTTGAAGAGATCAACCTGTCCGTCGTCCACAGTGCCGTCGGCGAGGTCACTGAGTCTGATGTCACTTTAGCTGTGGCATCGAAGGCCATCATCATTGGCTTCAATGTCGGGGTCAGCGACAGCGCCCGGCGGCTGGCCAACGATGAGAATGTGGAGATCCGTATCTACAATGTCATCTATGAGGCCCTCGAGGATGTTCGGGATGCGATGTATGGGCTGCTCAAGCCTGTCTATGAGCAACAGCGCATCGGCACCGCTGAGGTGCTGCAGCTATTCCGCGCGGGGCGTCTGGTAGTGGCCGGATGCCGCGTCGCCGAGGGCCGATTGGAACGGGGGGCGCGGATTGTGGTCACACGCAATGGCGGTGAGGTCTTCGAGGGGACACTTGAGACCCTGCGGCACTTTGAGAGGAATGTTTCGAGGATCGAGGCGCCAAGCGAGTGCGGCGTGTCCACCTCTGAGTTCCATCGCTGGCAGGAGGGCGACCGCATCGAGGCTTTCATCGAGGTCGAAGTTGAACGGAGGCGAACTGCAGCCGCCGACACTGCTGGACAGTAGAGTTCGCTCACCAGTGAGAAGACCATGCCAAGCGTAGTGGGTGTGCTCAATGTGCTCCTGTATATCTCTGACGGGCGCACGCTCAAGGACAAGCGACAGGTGCTCAGGAGCCTGCTGGACAGACTCGACAATCGCCTCAATGTTTCAGTAGCCGAGGTCGGACGGAACGACAATCGCAACAGCGCCGAGATTGCCATCGCCTGCGTGGCCAATCAAGCAACACACGTCCACAAGGTGCTGGACGCAGCTCTGCGGACGATCAAGTCCGAGCCACGGGTGGTTGTCGAGAACCACCAGATCGAGATACTGTGATTAGAATGCCGACCCAACGCCAGGAGCGTGTCAATAACCTCCTTCAGTACGAGATTAGCGAGATCGTGCGCCGGGAGATGCAGGACCCTCGCCTGGGTTTCTTGACCATCACCGGTGTGGCGGTTTCCGTGGACCTGCGCTATGCCGATGTGTTCGTAAGCGTATTGGGAACCAAGAAGGAATCAAGCGACACTCTCAAAGCTCTTACTCGCGCTCGCGGTTTCATCCGCAGCCATCTAGGCCCTCGCCTCGACTTGCGATATACCCCCGAACTTCGCTTCAAGCTGGATCAGACCGCTGTCCACGCTCAGCATATCGAGCAACTGCTGAAGCAGCAGGCCGCCTCGGCAGGCGATGACAAGGAGCTACACGGCGATGGCCAGCACCACTGAGTACCCCCTCGACGACCTGGCTGCGCTGATTCGGCAGTCCGATGGCTTTCTATGTGTAGGACATGAACGTCCGGATGGTGATGCAGTCGGAAGCGTGATAGCTTTGGCCCTGGCGCTGCGAGCTATGGCCAAGCGCGTGGTGGCCGCTTTGCCGGATCCCGTGCCTGACAAGTATCAATTTCTTCCCGGAGCCGAACAGGTGACGTGTGAGCTGCATGGGGGCTTTGATATTGCATTCATTCTAGACTGTGAGGGGAGAGAGCGGCTGGGCGACCTGGCGGAGGTGGTCAAAGGGGCTGACCGGCAGATCGTCATTGACCATCACGCCACCACTGCCGCGCAGGATGGACTTGACTGGGTGGACACTAATGCTGCGGCGGTCGGCGTTCTGATCCTGCGTCTGCTGGATGCGCTGCAGGTGGAATTGACTGCCGAAATCGCCACGAACCTGTATGCCGCCATTGCCACCGATACGGGGTTCTTTCGTTTCGAGAACACCAATGCTGAGGCGCTTGTTGCCTGTGGGCAGTGTGTGGAGGCGGGCGCTGATCCATACGAGATCGCCCAACGCACCAATAACCAACTGCCCCTGGCGCAAAAGCGGCTGGTAGGTCGCGCCTTGGTCAACCTGGAGCTAGGCTGCGATGGCAGGGCAGCAATCTCGCATCTGGCCCCCGAGGACTTCGCTGCCGCCGGGGCCAGCAGCCAGCACGCCGACGGCGTCATAGACAGCCTCAAGGAGGTAGCCGGCGTCGAGGTGAGCGTGCTGTTGAAGGCCGATAGCGATGGCCTGTGGCGCATCAGCCTGCGGTCTGCAACTATTGACGTAGCTGCCATCGCGTCTCGCTTCGGCGGCGGCGGCCACAGTGCGGCGGCTGGCTGTGAATTGACTGGCAGCCTCCCGCAGGTTACGCAACGACTGCTGGCAGCCATCGCAGAAGCCCTCCAGAAACAGGGGACTCAACTATGAACGGTCTGTTGGTGGTGCTCAAGCCCAGTGGAATGACCAGCCACGACGTCGTCGAGTTTGTCCGGCGACTGACCGGCGTCAAGGTGGGCCATACGGGAACGCTTGACCCTGCCGCAGCGGGCGTGTTGGTGCTGTGTTTGGGGCAGGCCACGCGATTGGCTGAGTTATTGGCACAAGATGCCAAGACCTATCGGGCTGAGATAACGTTAGGCATCAGCACTGATACTCTAGATGCTGAGGGGCAGATCACCAACCGGGCCGATGCAAGCGCTGTCAGCCGGGAGCTTATGGCAGAGGTTCTGGCGGACCTGGTCGGCGAGATTGAGATGCCGGTGCCGGTGTTTTCGGCGGTCAAGCGGGGTGGGCAAAAGCTGTACGAGGCGGCCAGGCGCGGGGAGGATGTTGAGGCTCCCATGCGGCTGATGCAGATTGACAACTGCGAATTGCTGGAGTTTGAAGCCGCTGAAGTGAGCAAAGCGCTGGTGGAGATTCACTGCTCCAAGGGCACGTATGTGCGCAGCATAGCAGCCTTGATTGGAGAGAAGCTGGGCTGTGGCGCATACTTATCGTTTCTCCTACGGACGGCGGTGGGACGCTGGGGTCTGGCGGATGCCCTCACCCTGGAGGAGGTGGAGGAACTCGCTGCCGAGGGGCGGCTGCAAGGGTGCCTGATTTCGTGCGCCGATGCTCTCCCCCACCTTCCCTTGTTTGGCCTTGGATGGGGGCTTGTCAACGCGCTACGCCACGGAACGGCGCAGTACGTCGGCGGCGCAATCTTCCCTTCCCATACGCTGCTGCGGGTTATAGACCCTCAGGGCGAGCTGGTCTGTCTGGCCGAGGCCTGCCCGGACCTGGGTGCCTACCTTATTACACCAAAGAAGGTGCTGGCACACTGAGGTCTATACCGTGAAGGTCATATACGGTCTGGCGAGTCCGGAGTTGCGTCCCCGTCCGCGAGTGGTTGCGGTGGGGGCCTACGATGGCGTTCACCGTGGGCACCAGATGCTGCTGGATGTCGCTTGCGAGGCGGCAGCAATCGGCGGATGCGAGTCAACCGCGCTGACCTTCGAGCCTATTCCTGCTGAGGTTGTTGGACGCGCCGGCAGCCGCAGTCTACGTCTGACGCTGCTGGATGAAAAGTTGGAGTTGTTGGAGAAGCAGCACATCGGGACGGTGGTGGTGGTGGACTTCGATGAGCAGTTCTGTAATGTCAGGGCCCGGGACTTCGCTCGTGACATTCTGGCAGATAGGTTGGGCACGCATATGTTAGTGGCCAGTGAGACGCATACATTTGGCCGGGGAGCAGAGGCGGACGTGCGGATGATGCAGCAGTTTGGCCACGAGTTCGGCTTTGAGGTGCACATCCTGCCACTATTCTCTGGCAATGGTGCCCGCAGTATCTCCAGCAGTCACATACGCCGGCTGCTCTGGGAAGGCCGCGTCGAGCACGCGGCAGGACTATTGGGACGTCCATATAGCATGCGAGGCACCGTCGTCCCCGGACGAGGTCTGGGGAACCAATTGGGCTTCCCCACCGCCAACCTACAGGTGCCAGAGGCCAAACTGATACCTGCTGACGGAGTCTATGCTGCCATCGCTTGCTGGGAGAACCAGCCCGGGGCACTTGTGTCAGCGTCCGGGATCCGGGGCGCGGCTGCAGCAGTCAGCATTGGCGTCGCACCCACCTTCGGGCCCTCGCAACGCCTAGTGGAGGCGCATATCCTCGACGCGTCTCCTTCGCTAGAGGGTCGCTCTCTGGAGCTGCACTTCGTGAGCCGTCTTCGGGAGCAGCAGAAGTTCCCGGGAGCCGAGTTGCTATCCGTCCAGATCGCGCGCGATCTGGAGGATGTGCGCCAGACGCTGAGTATTGACAACTAGACAACTTTCCCATATACTTGCGGCGGTGTAGAGGGCAGGTGGATCCAGCGCTGCCGGATCGCTGCCACCAAGCGACGATGCGGCGTTTTTGTTGCCCCTAGGAACTGCCCCATAGGATGACGCACTGTGTTCGAGAACCTGACAGAGAAGCTTGGGGGGGCATTTCGGCGGCTCAGCGGCAAGGGCAAGCTGAGGCCGCGCGATGTGCGTGACGGGCTCAAGGAAGTGCGCCTGGCTCTGCTGGAGGCTGACGTAAACTATCAGGTGGTCAAGGACTTCGTCAACGCTGTCCAGCAGGAGGCGTTGGGTGAAGAGGTACTCAAGGGCCTCAAGCCCGTTGACCAGATAATCAAGATCGTTCACGACCATCTGGTGCACCTGCTGGGCGATGCAGCCGTTCCAATTACGTGGAAATCAAAAGGGCCCACCGTCGTCATTCTCTGCGGCCTGCAGGGCAGTGGCAAGACAACGACAGCCGGCAAGTTGGCCATTGATTTCAGAAAGCAAAGCCGCAAGCCGCTGTTGTGCGCCACTGACGTGTATCGGCCGGCCGCCATCGAACAGCTTCAGCAGGTCGGTGAGCAGGCGGAAGCCGACGTCTTCACACTGGGCGAAAACGACCCGGTCGCCATCGCACGGGCCGCGTACGCCCACGCTGAATCGGCGGGTATTGATGCCTTGATCATTGATACTGCCGGGCGCCTGCATATTGATGAGGCGATGATGCAGGAGATTGCCGATATCGAGGCCAGCTTTGAGGAGTCCGAGACGCTGCTGGTTCTGGATGCGATGACAGGGCAGGATGCCATCAACGTGGCCGAGGAGTTTGGCAAGCGCCTGGAACTGGATGGGCTGATTCTGACCAAACTAGATAGTGATGCGCGGGGCGGAGCGGCGCTGTCAGCCCGGGCTGTGACGGGCGTGCCAGTCAAGTTTGTGGGTGTGGGCGAGCGGCTGGATGGCCTGGAGACGTTCCATCCTGACAGGATGGCTCAGCGCATCCTCAATATGGGCGATGTGCTGACGCTGATCGAGAAAGCTCAGCAGGCCATAGACACTGAAGAGGCCGCCGCGCTCCAGCAGAAGTTCCTGGCCGCCGACTTCGACCTGGAGGACTTCCGCCAGCATCTGAAAAACGTCCGGAAGATGGGCCCGCTGGACCAGATCATAAAGATGATGCCAGGCGCGGCGCAGATGGGCGGTCTGTTACCTGATGATTTCGATGAACGTGAACTGGACGGGGTGGACGCCATTATCTGTTCGATGACACCCGATGAGCGACAGCGGCCGGCGATACTGAACGGCAGTCGCAAACGGCGCATCGCCCGAGGCAGCGGCACCACGGTCCAGGATGTCAATATCGTGCTGAAGCAGTATCGGGAACTGGCCAAGATGATGTCAGCGGTGGCCAAGGGCAAGGGGGTCCAGGTCGGCGGGCTGCGCATCGGGCGGGTGAACTAGCAATCTAACGAGGTATCCCGACGCGACTGAAGGGAGCAGACAGGATTTGGCGACGCGAATCAGACTGAAGAGAATCGGCGGCAAGAAGAAGCCATACTATCGGCTGGTAGTCATTGATCAACGCAAGAGCCGCGATGGCAGGACGGTCGAGGAGTTGGGCAGCTACGATCCTCGGCAGGACCCGCCGCTGGCCACCGTTGACGAGGAGCGGACACTGCACTGGTTGCTGAACGGCGCCCAGCCCTCGGATACGGCCAGGGCGATCCTGACCAGAGCCGGAGTCATCGAGCGTTTCAAGCAAGCGCGCCAGGGCGGCGCGGATAGCAAGGAAGCCGCCACCCAGTAGTTGGGGGGAGTTGGAGCCAGTGGACCGATTGCAGGAGCTAGTTGAGTACATTGTGCGGGGGCTTGTTGACCACCCGGAGGAGGTGGCGGTCACAGCGGTCGAAACGGATGGTATGACCGTGTACGAGGTGTCGGTGGCCGACGAGGACCTCGGAAAGGTCATTGGCCGGGAAGGTCGCACAGCAAATGCCCTGCGCCAACTGATCAAGGCAGCCGCGATGAAAGTTGAGCGGAAGGCGATCGTCGAGATTCTGTCGTAAACCCCGCCTGCCTGTGCAGGCTCAGGAGGCAGTTAGATGCCCGGAGTCATCCTTAAGCGAAATGTAATCCTGCGCTCGATCGTGACCGATAAGCTCAAGCAGCAAATGCAGGAGGAACTACAGCGCGCGGTTGAAGAGATTGACCAGCGCATCCAGCAGATTGACTTCCAGACCAAACCATATCTGACCGAGCTGCAGCGTACCAATCTGCAGCAGGCCATGCAAGTTCGCAAGCAAATTGACGCCGAAAAGAGCAAGCAGCAGAATACCCGCGACGCACTGATCGCACAGAAGGCACAAGTCGCAGAGCTGGAGCTCAGCACCGAAGTCGTGCGGGGCACTTTGGAAAGCTACGTCGAGGTTAAGGAGGGAGATGACCTCAGCGAGCTGCTTGGAGGCGTTGAGATCGTGACCAAGGATGACCTGGTGGTGGACATCCGCCAGCGCAAGCCCGTTGACGAGGCGGAGATGCCCACAATCATCACCGACATTAATGCCATACAGTGAGCGCAGCAAAAAAGAGTACAAGGTGCAGATAGGCGAGGTGGTCGGGGCCCACGGAATACAGGGGGAAGTGAGGGTGGCCCTGCACACGGACTTTCCGGAGCGGTTTGAGCAGCTTGACAGTATCTACGTGCGGCCACGGGGGCGGCAAGGGCGGTTGATGGCTATAAGTAGCCAGCGGATCCGGCCTGACAAGGGTCAGGTCCTGTTGCGGCTGGAGGGCATCCAGGACCGGGATAGCGCCGAGGCTCTCAGAGGCGCGGGATTATGGATTAGTGAAGACCAGCTCGTGCCGCTTGATGACGGAAGCTATTACGAGTTTCAGATAATCGGGCTGATGGCGAAAACAACGGATGGCCAGGTGCTTGGCGAGGTCAGCGAGATCATCCACACCGGGGCCAATGACGTGTATGTCACCGCGTGCTGCCTGATACCGGCTATCGCCGAGGTGGTCAAGGAGATTGATATCGAGCGCGGGGAACTGCTAGTGGAGCCGGTGGCGGGGCTGCTGGATTGAGGCGGCCAATGCGCGTTGACATCGTCACCATATTTCCTGAGTTCTTTGACTCGCCGCTGGGATGCAGTATCCTGGGGCGCGCCCAACAGGCCGGCATCGTCCAAGTAGAGCACCACGACCTGCGCGACTACACCGACGATGCGCATCGCACCGTGGACGATTCTCCGTATGGGGGCGGGGCCGGAATGGTGATGAAACCGGAGCCGTTCTTCCGGGCGTGCGCGGATATCCTGGGTGGTGAGGAAGCGCCGGTGGTACTCCTGACTCCCCAGGGGGAGCCGTTTAGTCAGCAGAAGGCGGCGCAGTTGGCAGCCCAAGAGCGTCTGGTATTGTTGTGCGGTCACTACGAGGGGGTGGACGAGCGGGTGCGTGAGGCCCTCGTGACCGATGAGATCTCAATCGGAGACTATGTGCTGAGCGGGGGTGAACTGGCGGCGCTGGTAGTGATTGACGCGGTAGTGCGACTGCTACCCGGAGCAGTCGGCAACGACCAGTCGCCAGTTCAGGAATCATTTGGCGACGGTCTGTTGGAGCATCCGCACTACACGCGGCCAGCCGAGTTCGAGGGTCGCGCCGTACCAGGCGTGTTGGTGGAGGGTAATCACGAGCGGATACGACGCTGGCGGCGCAAGGAATCGCTGCGCCGCACGCTCCAGCGACGGCCTGAACTAGTGGGCCGGGTGGAGCTGAGCAGCGAAGACCACGAGCTTCTCAAAGAGATTTGGCAGGAAATGTCGGCCGGTATGTGAGGAGAATTGCAATGAATGATGCCATAGCGTTAGTAGAGAGTAAGCACCGCAAGAAGAAGGTCCCTGAGGTCGCGGTGGGCGATACGGTGCGCGTGAAGGTCCGTGTTACTGAGGGCGAGAAGGAGAAGAGCCAGACGCGGCTTCAGACCTTCGAGGGCGTAGTGATCTCGCGACATGGCAGCGGGATAAACGAGACCATCCAGGTGCGTCGCATCAGCTACGGCATCGGAGTGGAACGGACCTTCCCTCTGCACTCACCGATGGTTGACGATATAGAGGTCGTGCGCGAGGGCCGGACGCGGCGGGCCAAGCTGTACTTCTTGCGCGAACGGATCGGGAAGCGCGCACGCCTCGGCGAGCGCACTCGCGTAGCCAGAGGCACCAGGGGCACCGACGAGGCTGTCGCCGAGCCCGAACCAGAGCCGCAACCAGAAGCAGAGGTCGCCGACGAAGCAGTCAAAGCCCCAGAAGCGCCGGATGAACCGGATGCCGCTGAACCCACCGAGGATGAAGAAACGTCATAGACTGAAACACGCGATGATAGGGAAACGCGACAAGTGAATGTACTGGCATTCGATAATCCCTGGGAGATCATTGGGCTGATCGCAGTTATCGTAGTGTTGCGATTGGCCGTGTCATACATTCAGGCGATAGGAAAGCACCGCGCATCCGTGCTTGAGTTCATAGACGCTGCCCTCTTTGCTGTGGTTATGGTGTTCTGTATCCTGCGGCCATTTGTTGTACAGGCCTTCTTCATTCCCTCCGGCTCGATGCTGGATACCCTCCAGATCCACGACCGCATCCTGGTCAACAAGTTCATCTACTTCTTCCGTGAACCAGAGGCCGGTGACGTAGTAGTGTTTGACGCGCCTCGCCAGGCCAGCCAAGCCAAAAAGGACTTCATCAAGCGGGTGGTCGGTGTCCCCGGCGACCGTATCTCGATTCATAATCATCGCCTGCATCGTAACGGTATCCCGATTGAGGAGCCGTATGTACGAGATACGATATTCTACGAGTGGCCGACTGACTTCGAATACGTTGTCCTGCAACCAGGTGGCGAACCTATTGATGTCGTTGAGAATGGCGAGATTATCGTTCCGCAAGGCTACTTACTGGTAATGGGTGACAACCGCAACGACTCCAACGATAGCCACAGATGGATGGCTCAGGATGCAAGCGGCACGTACAGGGATGCGCCGTTCCTGCCTCGTGAAAACGTGCTGGGCAAGGCTATCTGCATCTTCTGGCCGCCGACGCGGATCAGTCTGATACGCTCCTATCCACACACAGAGCTTCGCACTGCTTATACCAAGTTGGCACCCGATGGCTGAACAGCAGCTGCCCGAAGAGTCTAACCCCCCTCGCGCTGCTTCAGGAGGGCAAGCGGCCTCCTTTGCCCACGAACGGCAAGTCCAAAGCCAAGGTTATCAACGCATAGCTGGGATTGATGAGGCCGGTCGCGGTGCCCTGGCCGGGCCGGTGGTTGCGGCAGCAGTGATTCTACCACTCGACAATGTCATTCCCCACCTCACTGACTCCAAACTCTTGCGGCCAAGCCAGCGCGAGGAACTGTGCGACCAGATATGTCAGCAGGGCGTGGCGTGGGCTGTTGGCGTAGTGTCTAATGACGTGATAGATGAGCGCAATATCCTACAGGCTACGTACATTGCGATGCGGACGGCCCTCGACCGGCTCGACCCGCCGGCCGACTTTGCCCTGATTGATGGCCGCCCTGTGAAGGGCATCGAACTGCCGCACAAGACCCTGATAGATGGCGATAGGCTCTGCTGCAGCATTGCGGCGGCCTCGATAGTGGCAAAGGTGACGCGCGATGCGATAATGACCGAACTGGCTGAGAGCTTCCCTGGCTATGGCTTCGAACAGCACAAGGGCTACGGCACCCGTGCCCACCGCCAGGCCCTCAGAGAGCAGGGGCCGTGCGCGGTGCACAGGCGCTCATTTGAGCCAGTCAAGGCTGCCGCGCAGTTGCTACTGGACATCCAGGGCGAGCCGTGATCTCCTATGAACCGGAGCAGGGCTTGGGCGGGCGAAATGCCAGGGCACGGACAGGCGCGCGGCTTCACGCTGGTGGAGCTGCTGGTGGTAATCGCCATAATCGCGGTGCTGGCGGCTATCCTGTTCCCAGTTTTCGCGCAGGCGCGAGCCAAAGCACGCCAGACCACCTGCCTGGCCAACCTCAAACAACTCGGCCTGGCCATTCAGATGTACGCCAGCGATTATGATGACCTCTACCCCTGGGGCGTGGACCCGGCCGACCGGTATGCGCCAGAGATCTGGTCAGGCTATCCCCTTTGGCAGTCGTGGATTCCCTATATGCCCGACCTGACAGATGTCCTGGACCCATACTGCCGCAATGCCGAGCTCTGGCATTGTCCGGCCGACCGGGGCTACGACGAACTCGAGGACAGTGGCTACCCTCTTGATGGCCGGCCCACAGCATTCGAGGCGTTCGGGAATAGCTATCATTATCGCACCGAGGTAGCCTTCCGCTGTCTGGGCACCACCAGCTTGGACGACCCGGCCGGGGTCAACATCCTCTTCGACGGCCACGGTAGTTGGCACAGCGGCAGCCACGCCTATAATGCGAGGCGCTGGAATGTCATGTTCGGGGATGGCCACGTTAAGAACGTCGGCCGCGCGCAGTACCAGCAAGCCTGGTCAACACCGCTGTATTGAAGATCAGACCCCACAGCACCGCTCGGCACAGAACAACAAACGGCCGCCTACTGGCTAAGCGGGCGGCCGCAGTGCCAATCCTGTGTGTAACTCCACTACTGCTCCGAAATGGCCTCGACCGGGCACTCCTCAGTGCACAGATCACAATCGGTGCACAGCTCGGGGTCAATGACGTAGGCGTCTTCGCCCTCAGAAATGGCATCGTTCGGGCAGACCTCAGCACAGAGCCCACACAAAGTGCACAGGGATGCATCAATAACGTGCGGCATTCTTCAATTGCTCCCTTCTAAAACGGTGTTTTCTGAGCTATCCAAATCCAGTCTACCGCGTAGTATGCAGGTATCGGCGTTACATGTCAATAGCTTCTGCCAAGAAGCAGTTTGACAATAATACTTACATAGGTTATATTGTTATGCAGGGTAAGTCAAGGCTCTAAGATTCAGGATTATTGGGGGAAGAAAATGGATCGCAGGACCTTCCTAAAGAATGCCACGCTGCTGGCCGGGGCAGGCGCTGTAGGTGGGCTGCTGGGTTGCAGAACCGCACAGCAGGGCGCAGATGTGGCGATATCGCTGCCTGCCATAGGCGCTGACCCACCTGGTGCCACCACAGGAGTGGCCGGCAAGGTCGGCAGCAACAGGTTTGACCTGGCGGCGACCGGTGACGTTGATCTTGCGGTGGCTACCAATGCCGATGCCACTGCCCTAGTCAACAGCGCTGTGGAGGCCCTCGGTGGCATTGAGGGCTTTGTGCACGAGGGCGACATAGTGATTATCAAACCCAACCTGGCCTGGCAGCGGGGGCCCAAGCAGGCCGCTACTACCAGCCCCGAAGTGCTCGCCGCCGTCATTGCCCTCTGCCGGCAGGCCGGTGCCGGGGAGGTGCTCGTGCAGGAGCATACGTGCGCCACGCCGGCCGCCGTGTGCCTGGAGATGAGCGGCGCAAAGGCTGTCTGTGAGGACCTGGGAGTTCCGCTGGTCAGCCTCGAGAATGAGAAAATGTACAGACAGGTAACCCTTGCCAACGGCGTCAGCATTACCGAGGATCACATCGGGATGGATATCCTCGACTGCGATGTGCTCATTAACCTCCCCATCTGCAAGCACCATACGGCAACCGAGGGCACCTTCGCGATGAAGAACCTGATGGGCACCGTCTGGGACCGTGGGCGCTATCACAGCCAAGCGAAGGAACTCTACGATAAGCCGAACGAGAACCTGCACCGCAACATCGCTGATTTGGCCTCCGGCCTGCGACCCACACTGAATATCCTTGACGCGATGCGCGCGCTGACAACCGAGGGCCCCCAGGATGGCTTGATCAAGGAGCTAAACACCATCGTGGCAGGGGTGGATATTGTGGCAGTGGACGCATACGGCGCGCGGCTGATTGACCTAGAGCCGATGAGCGTGGCTCACATTAGGATGGCCGCCGAGGCCGGCCTTGGCAAGGCTGACCTGGATGCAATCAATATCAAGCAGGTATGAACCTGTTCGCGCGTTAGAAGCGCGACAGGCAAGGATGCCTGTCGTACCGTGCTATAGCCTGCCGCCCTTCGTGTACCAGCACGCCGGGATGGTGACGCTCGGCAGTGCAATCCACCTGGTCAGAATCTGGGACGCCACAAAGTTCCCACGCTGCAGTCAGCAGAGCCCATGCTGATGAACGCTCCGCAAGGATAGGCCGGGTGCTACTGTTGCCTATCCTCATTGGCGTTTTCACTATCAGTCGGTTATGGGCAGAGCCACTGCCCGACTGCTGGGTGTCAGGGCCACGATGAGTGGCGCTGCCGGGGCTCCTGCCAGCTCAAGATGATTGCAGGCCACTGGATACGAGGCCAATGGACTACCGCTCATATCGCGTATTTCGACCCCCCGGTTCGTTCCTACGACGAGTTGAGCCGCGTCACCCTTCGGAAGCACGCGTAGCCCTGTTATCGGTTGTCCGATGAGTAAGCGGGTCTTCGGCTGGCCAGTTATTGTGTCCAGTACCAGTACATAGCCGTCCTCTTTGCCAATGAGAATGTCATCGCGCCCATCACCATCGGCGTCAGCGACATCAAAGGCCGTAATCGGTCCGTCGTCTCTTGCCCATACCGTCTTACGGTTCACCAAGTCATACAGGGCTACTCCGACCTCAGCGACGACCAGCGCCCCCGGACGGCGCTGAGGCAGGTCCCAGTTGAGCATCCCCAGCCCCGCGCCGGTGAATGAGGGGATGTAGCTAAGACTCCAGTCGGCGCCGTTGAGCAAAGCCAGGCCGCTCCAGTGCATGCAGCGCAGCACGGTATCGGGCACGCCATCGCCTGTGAAGTCCACCGCCTCGGGTAGTGCTTGATCCAGCCACGAGCCACCGTCACGGGCTGCGTGTACTAGGTTCCCGTGGCTGTCGTAGACCTCGAAGTAGTGATAGCAGCCGACAATGATCCGGCGCCGGCCAGCTTCATCAGGCGGGAAAAGGCCGATGGAGTGCGGATTCCCCAATTCGTCGCGTTTACGGTCGAGAGTGGGAGATACTGCCTTCCAGAGCAATTGACCAGCTCCACGGAAAGCATAGAGCGTGCGCTCCAGTGTGGTGACCAGAACCTCTGGCAGCCCGTCACCCTCTAGGTCACCCGTTGTCAGGAAAGTGATACGACCCCGGAACTGCTCTCTCCACAGCATCTTGCCGTGCGCGGAGATGGCAGCCAACTGGCCGTCGTTCGTGGCGACGATCACTTCACTTGCCCCATCGCCATCGAGATCGGCCGCCATAATACGCTCAATCCGTGTGCCTTGCGCATCGTTGGCACGAATAACAATTTCGCGAGCGCTGAAAGTAGGTTGGCTGAAGCGAATATACTTGGCTGAATGACCAGACGCATCGAGCACGGTCTTGGGAACCGTAACCAGTTGGCCCTTATAGATGTCGCCCAGCCAGTAGGTGTGAGTCCGGGGCAGGTCCACTTCGCGGACATCGCTTTGGAAAGCATCGTTACTGAGCTTGATGGTCATCGGCTTCCCAGGCTGGCTGAACGGCTCTGGGACGGTACACCAGCCAGCGTTGCCGCCGAGGATTTCCAGTTGGGCTAGCGGCGTGACTTCGGGCAGTTCGAAGGTGATCTGGACCGTCTCCCCCCCTTGCTCTTTCCAGACGATGCTGTTCCACAACGGCACCCCACCATCAACCAGTTCCTCAACTCTGCCCTCATCCGGCTCGCGCGAAGCGATCAAGGAGACAATGTCCACTTCGCTCCCCTGTTTGTCAAGCTCACCGCAGGTCCAGGCAGGCTGCCATTCTGCGGCTGCTCCAGGTGCAGGCTCATCGGCCGCGGTTGCCCTGGAATCCGCTGCGCCCCACGACGCATTCAGATTGAGCTCAGACGGCAGGTCTGCCCAGCCGGTATCATCCGAGAACACCAGCGGCTGGCCCCTCCAGCGACAGAAGGAAGCCTCAGCGCAGAAAACCCGATTGCGAGAGAGATAGAACAGAGCCGCATCAGTCTCCAATTCAGCGATCCTGGTCACGCCGCTTGGCGGCCGGATCCCGATGACTACCTGTTCACGGACCTCACGCCCGTTCTCCTCAAAGACGCCGCGCAGGATCAAAGCCCACCGACTAACAGGCCGCACATCAGCCCGGCGCCGCTGCTGGGGACTGGAGACGCAGAGCACGTTGAGGAAAGTCAGGTCCTCGCCGGCCTGGAGTTCCCCCATCTGGCGTTGGCGCAGGCGGTAAGGCCGGGCAGCACCCTCCAGTCCGGAGGCGTGGTCAGCGGTTGCATCAACCTCCGAGGCACACTTCAGGACCATGGTCGCGTCTCCCTGATAGGCGGCCCAGCCACCTTCCTGCAAGCGCGCAAAGCCCGGCGTCCGCCAGGAGCAGGTCGCTGTGTACGGCCCGGAGTCCTTGGCTCTGATGCGGTCCAGGACAGCGAAGTAGCGCCCTTTCCTCCAGAAGACATTGCGCTGCCAGTCGCTGGCCCCATGGTCCCGCAGCGTGGTGCCGCAGGCCGAGGCATCCGGGGTATCCTCCACGAAATCCACCCGCACCACGCGTCCAGGCGAGTCCGCATTGTACCCATTGCTGACGAACACGGCGTTGCGATCATAGTGGGTTAGAAGATCGGTGTTGGCGAATAGCCAGACGTGCCCCTGATCGGTATAGCGGATAATGGAGTTGCCGTCTCTAGCATCGTCCTGGATGCGCTGCACGCCCTGTAGTAGCATATACTGGCCGGTTCGCTCCAGGTTCTCACGGAAACAGATACTGTCAAAGCACTGCTCCCAGGGCAGGTCGGGACAGTAGAGGTTATAGTGGTACGGGTCAACCGGCAGCTTCACCACCTGTTCTAGCGCGTCTGGGTCCCACGGGTTGGCTTCCAGGCTGTCTCCCACCCGATAGCCACCTACGCCCAGTCGGATAAGCCCACCCCACGAACCAATGCTCATACCTGGAAGCTGGCTCACGAGCATCTTGAGGTGAGGATCACGATAGTAATAAGCAGCGGCGGACAAGGCAAAGCCTGTGCTGTGATCTGATTGAACCCCACCCGGCCGAGCCCCCTCGTAAGTGCCCGTCCCGGCGTAGTGACCAAGGTTGTCAAGATTGACAAACGCGCGGAGAGCGGCCATATAGGAGTTGCCCTTCGCGAAGAACGTGGGCTTCTCCGCGCTGAAGGCCGCCCGAATAATCGGCTCCTGGGACTGAAAGCTCGCGCGGCTGTCTTCGTCATCCTTCCATGCGCTGAAGGCACAGTCTAGATACTGGCCTGTAAGGTCGTTCAAGCGGTTCAGATACTGGCGCCCGGCCCCGTTGGGCATTCCGGTGCGCAGCAGGTAGCGGGCAGTGAAGTGCACGGCGGAGGTGCCGAAGGTCTGGTGGCGATTGCCCAGCGGCCCGCCCTGCTGGCCAATGCCCAAATCCAGGTAGTGCTCGTGTCCCGGTGGCACCCTGGCCATACCCGGCCCCAGTACCAGCCAGTAGCTGTCTTCCATCGCTCTGACACCCAACAACAGCTTGTCGTTGAACTCCGCCAGTTCCTTGTCGCTGAGCAAGCCCGTGCCGTTAAGGCAGTTTAGACCGCGGACCATCGCCTCTAGCTGGTAGTCGCCAGCCCCGATTATCTCCCCCGTGAGGAGCTCTTCGAAGCTCAACCGGGCATTCTTGAGGAAAATCTCCGCTCCGGTCCAGTTGTATTCCATGCCATTCCAGCCAAGCCCATAGGCGGGTCCCCAGGTGCCAGCGGTAGGACCCCGGCTACTGGCGTCGGTAACCGCCTTCTCCATAACCTTCGCGAATCGGCCTCCTGGGTGGACCTCAAGAAGCCGGGGAATTACGAGACGGTGGCCGTCCCACCACTCAGGAAGCTGTGCCACAAACGCATCAACAGCAGCTTCAGTGCCGGGTTGACTTGAAGCACCCAGCGCGATGTTGTTCACACCATTACCATAGGGATTGCATACGGAGCGAAGAGTATAGCCGTCCCCACCCGGGTAATAGCCATCGGCCCCCAGGAGCGAGTCGGCATATAGCGGCAGCATTGCTCGGTTGTTGTTGATGTTGCCGATGAGTATCAGCGTCCGATCCCGATACCGGGGCTGAACGCGCCAGTCATTGGCGTCCATCACTTGGTCATCGGAGACCGCGTCCGGTCGGGCCCCGGTGGTTGCCTCAATGCCGGTTGCCAGACGCTCGGCCAGCAACTGGTAAGCTGGCGCCGCTCGGGGATAGACGATCAGGCAGTGGCTCTGCCCGTCGGTAGCCAGTACCGTCTCAGGCGTCTGCGGCCTCTGACCACAGACCATTTCGCCCTGGGTAACCCCAGTGGTGGCTGCCAATCCAAGCGACGCGATAGTGAGTAGTCTTCTCACCATATCATTCACCTACCCAACGAGCTGCATGGCAGCCAGATACTGGATATGCCCTGCGGGATGGGCCTATATTCTCGGTAGCAGTTCGCCCAGGGATAGGACGAGCCGCAGCCAGAGACAGGCTCCGGCCAATGCGGCGAGCAGTATCAGTACAGTGGGGTCAAGCCAGCCAACTGGATACTCCTTTAGCCGTGTCCGCTTCCCCGCACTGCCTACACCCTTGGTCTCCAGCGCTCGCGTGAGGTCATCGGCACTACGCAAACCGCTCGCCAGCACGGGCACAATCAACGGCGCATAGCGGCGTAGGCGGGTGATTATTCCTCCACGCTCAAGCTCCAGCGCCCGCGCGCGCTGCGCGTCGAGGGCAGCCTGCGCGGATCGTGCAAAAGTGGGAACCAACCGAAAGGCAAGCGTGAAAGCCAGTAGTACCATCTCCGGTACACCGACGCGCCGTAGTGCAAAGGCAAAGTCTTCTACCCGCGTGGTCGAGATGAACAACAGGCCGACTAGCAGCAGGTACACTATGCGCAGGCCGATCGCCAGCCCGTATTGCAGTGAAACCCAGGAAGCGGAAAACGGCCCCCATTTCCACGTCGGCTCGACATCCCGCAGGAAGAAACTCCACAAGATCACGCTGACGATGAAGAATATGAGGCAAAACCACCAACTGCGGCGCAGATTGTCCAGAACCTTGGCAACCCCCAAGAGCAGGACCAGCAAGATAAGAAGCGGCAACAGCCAGAGTGGCCGGTTAAAGGCAAAGGCGGGTATGAACAGTAGCACCATCCCCACCAGTTTCGTCACGGGGTGGAGGCGATGGACGACCGAGTCTCTATGCAGATAAAGAAGGCTGGACCTCACGCTACTGTCCCCCCCTTCCCTGCCACGCTCAAGCAGCGAGCTGCTTCATCTACCGATAACAACGTACGCCTGAAGGCTTGTTGGGTGAAGCGGACTATCTCCGGGGCCACCTGGCCGGCATCTTGCAGCAGCGCCTGGTCAGCAAATATGTTGCGCGTTGGCCCGTCGGCGACGATCTCCCCGTCACGCAGGAGCACAACGCGGTGAGCGTACGCAGCCGCCGCCCAGGTGGTATGTGTGATGATGATGACAGTATGCCCGGCCTCATTCAACCGGCGCAGGCGGCGCATCATCTGCTCCTGCTCAACTCCATCCAAACCGGTAGTCGGTTCGTCAAACACAATAATGTCAGGGCGCACAGCCAGCACTGAGGCGAGCGCGACTCGCTGGCGCTCACCCTTTGTCAGAGTGAACGGGTCAGCCTCGCGAACCTCCAGCAATCCAACCCACTCCAGAGACTCCCGGACTCGCTGCTCAATTTCGCTCTCCGCGTAACCGAGATTGTGCAGCCCGAAGGCGACCTCCTCATCCACGCGGCGGGCGAAGATTTGGTCATCGGGGTCCTGGAAGAGATACCCAACCACCCGCGCCAGTTGCGCCGTGGAAGTTCCAACGCTACTGCGGCCATCAACTGTGACAGTGCCGGCAGTCGGACGGAGCAGTCCATTTAGATGGCGTGCCAGCGTCGTCTTGCCGGAGCCGTTAGGGCCGAGGATAGCAACGAATTCTCTGCGTCTGACAGTTAGGCTTACGCCCCGCAGCACCTCCACCTCATCATAGGCGTGAGTGAGGTCGGCTATCTCCACCACAACCTCCCCACAGGCCTGCTCGCGTGCAGCGTCCTCATTGAGGATCTCGGTCCAAGCATCCTCATCAAGCTGCCAGGGCTCATCTGTCAGGGCCGCCAGAGCGCTGTCAACCATTAGCGGTCGCCGGGAACTGCCAACTCGCGCGAACAGGTCAGGGATGGCTAGCGGGCGCAAGGCCAGCTCCCCACAGCGCCCCACATCGGCTAGAAGATCAGGCGCGGGTCCGTAGACCGCAAGGTGCCCCCCCGTCAACAGCGCCAATTGCTCATCGGCGGTCGGTGGCCAGAGGTCGTTTTCCACTACGAGCAGAGATTTGCCTCGAGCTTGCAGAGCCCGTAAGGTCGCTACCAACGCCGCACGGCCGGCAGGGTC
>JALGTI010000007.1 GCA_029821455.1 Candidatus Zipacnadia bacterium
AGACATCGCCAGGGCCCTGCCCGGCACGCTGGTTGCGGACCTTGAATCTATGGCCATGGCCGAGGCCAAGACGCGGCGAATGGTGGAGAAGCAGGCATCTTTCATAATTCCGACAGCACTTCTTGCTGCCGGAATATGGGTTGCGCTGCTGGCCTTGAGCAACGTACGCGAGCGCCGGGCAGAAATCGGCATTCTCCACGCGATGAGCGTAGGTAGGGGCACGATCGCGGCGGCCTTTATTGGAAGAGCCCTGCTACTGGGACTGGTGGGCGCGACTCTTGGCTTTGTGGTGGGCACCTGGCTGGCACTGCACTTCGGCCCGCAGGCTTTTCCTCTGACGGCGGGTAAGATGACCCCGGCGTTCGCGCTGCTTACCTGGTCACTCATCCTGGCACCATCGCTGTGTGTTTTGGCCACCTACTTGCCAACCCTGCTTGCCGTCACGCAGGGCCCGACCGAACTTCTCAGAGATGAATGAGCATGAATACAAACCGACAGTATCTTGTGAATGGAGTGATAATCTATGCTTCGCAGGTTTTCTTCGTCAGTTTCCTTTGTTGTACTATTGGTCGCTCTGTTCAGCGTCCATGCCTCGGGTGCAGATTGGCCGATGTGGCGCTGTGATGCCGGACGCAGCGCCGCAACGACACAACAGTTGGCACCTGAGCTGCACCTCCAGTGGGTGAGAGAATACCCACCGCTGGAGCCCGCCTGGCCGGATGAGCCACGGATGCGCTTTGACGTGTGCTATGAGCCGGTTATCAAGAGCAAGACGGTATTTGTCAACTCGCCGCGCAGTGACAGCGTGTTTGCTCTGGACGCCGCTACCGGTGCGGTCAAGTGGACCTTTTATGCCGGCGGCCCGGTGCGCTTTGCGCCGCTGGCCTGGAAGGACAAGCTCTATTTTGCTTCAGATGACGGTTACTTGTACTGTTTGGCAGCGGCAGACGGCAGACTTGTCTGGAAGTTCTTGGGTGTGCCGACGGAGCGGAAGCTGTTAGGCAACAAGCGGCTGATCTCCGCCTGGCCGGCACGCGGAGCACCGGTGATGGCCGATGACAAGATATATTTTGCAGCAGGGATTTGGCCCTTTATGGGCGTGTTCATCTACTGCCTTGACGCCGAGACCGGGCAAGTTGTGTGGGAGAACAGCGGTACCGGTGCCATGTACATCAACCAGCCACACAGCAGTCCTGCCTTCGCCGGCGTAGCCCCGCAAGGATATCTGGTCGCTGAGGGAGACAGGCTATTGGTGCCCGGAGGGCGGTCGGTACCGGCGTGCTTTGACCTAGACACGGGCAAGTTTCTGTATTACCAACTGGCGACAAACACGAAGCGTGGTCACTTCCGTGTCGCAACACTGGGGAAGTACTTCTTCAACTGCGGAAACGTCTATAATCTGGCTGACGGAGAGCTCGTAGCAGGCGTCGGCGGAGTGTCGAACTCCAACCCCTACGCCTACAGCATCAGCACAGCGTTAGTACCCACCGCACGACCTGACCTCAAGTGTGCCGTCGTGACTGAGGATGCGATCTACGGCGCGTCTGAGGGTAATATCGCGGCCTATGATATCAAGAACCCGGAGCTTAATATAGGTGAGGACAGCAAAGGCCGTAAGATCAACCAGTCCAAGATCCCCGAATTGTGGAGACTCAACACTGGCGCCAAGCGAGTCTGGTTGAAGGCGGGCCCGCGACTATATGCCAGCAAGGACAACCTGGTGATGGCTGTTGACCTCCCAAAGTCGGGGGCCGGCAAGCCAAGCACGTCGTGGCAAGCAGAAATCGAGGGCACACCGGGCGCGATGGCCGCCGCTGACGACAGGCTGTTCGTAGTCACTCTGGAGGGCCGCATCTACTGTTTCGGCCGCCAGACGACTCAACCCACAACCTATGCGGCACAGGACGGCAAGCCCGCGGCTGCTCGCGATGAGTGGACCAGGAAGGCCCGCGAGATCATCAGGCAGACCGGTGTCAAGGAGGGCTACTGTCTGGTCTGGGGTGTCGGGACCGGCAGATTGGCCGAGGAATTAGCCCGCTGGTCTGGCCTGCATGTCGTTGTCATCGATCCCGACGCAGACAAGATCGCGGGGTTGCGGACAAGACTCGACGCAGCCGGCCTCTACGGCGCGCGGATCGCAGCCCACGCAGGCGACCCACTTGCCTTCCAGTTCCCGCCTTACATTGCCAGCCTCATCGTCTCGGAAGATCTGTCGGCAGCGGGAATCGATGCCGGGCAAACCTTTGCGCAGAAGATCTTCTACCCGTTGCGGCCGTACGGCGGCGTCGCTTGCCTTCCCATACCTGCAGACAAACAGGCCAGCTTCGCCCGGTCCGTTGCAGCGGCGGGTCTGCAGAACGCCGAGGTCAGCCACAGTCGTGGCTTTACACTCCTCAGGCGCGCCGGGGCCCTGCCGGGCTCCGCAGACTGGACACACCACTACGCCGATGCTGCAAATACCTGTGTATCAAAAGATGCTGTGGTGAAAGCACCTCTGGGGCTCCTATGGTTCGGCGGGTCATCCAATGCTACGATACTTCCCCGCCATGGTCACGGTCCCTCGGAGCAGATAGTGGACGGCCGCTTATTCATCGAAGGCGCCGACACAATGCGCGCTATGGATGTTTACACCGGACGCCAGTTGTGGCAGGTGCAACTGCCAGGGATCGGTACGGTTTACAACACTACCGGCCATCAGCCGGGGGCCAGCTCTCTCGGCAGCAACCACGTTTCAACGTCTGACGCCATCTATGTCGCCTATGGTCGAAGGTGCCTGGTTCTCGATCCGGCAACAGGCAGGAGTATGTCTGAGTTCAGGCTTCCGGCTGAGTCCGGCGCGGAGAACACACCTACGTGGGGATACATCGGAGTCTACCAGAACCTGCTGGTTGCCGGTTCCTCTCCATTAATCTTCGAGGGCGAGAAGACGCCGGGCGGCAAGGACAACTGGGATGCCACATCCAGCAAACAGATAGTGGCCATGGACCGCTACAGCGGAAGGGTGCTATGGACCTTCGAGTCCACGTTCTGCTTCCGGCATAATACTATCGCCATCGGCGCGGATAAGCTATTCTGCATTGATCGCCTGCCCGACGCGGAGGTCGAAAAGATGAACCGTCGGGGCGAGGCGTCTGAAGGCAATCCGAAACTGCGGTGTCTCGACGTCCGTACCGGAGAAGTCCTATGGGAGACAACCGAGAACGTGTTTGGAACATGGCTAGGGTACTCCGAAGAGCACGACGTCCTGTTGCAGGCGGGGAGGCCCTCGCGCGATATGCTGCCAAACGAGCCAGGCGACAGGATGATTGCCTACCGGGGCGAGACCGGCGAGGTGCTATGGGACAAGCCGCACCGATACAATGGCCCCTGCCTGTTGCACGGCGAGACCATCATCACCCAGACGATTTCCTTGGGAACGCTGGGCAAGGCCTTCAGCCTGCTTACCGGTGAGCAACTGATGCGCAAGAATCCGATTACAGGTGTCGAGGCTCCCTGGCAATTCGGGCGCAATTACGGCTGCAACACCGTTGTCGGCAGCGAGCATCTGATTACGTTCCGGTCGGCTGCGGCTGGATATTTCGACCTCATGAACGATGGCGGGACGGGTAATCTGGGCGGCTTCAAGTCAGGCTGTAGCTCGAATCTGCTGGTTGCCAATGGCGTTCTAAACGCGCCGGACTACACCCGCACCTGCACTTGCAGCTACCAGAACCAGACATCGCTGGCGTTCGTACACATGCCGGACGTGGAAACATGGACATTCAATACCTGCGAGCTTGGCGAAGGGTCTGTCAAGCGAGTAGGTATCAACCTCGGGGCGCCGGGCGACCGCCGTGCGCCAGATGGCATGATGTGGCTTGACTACCCCAGTGTCGGCGGGCCATCGCCAGACATTTCCGTCAGCATAACACCTGAACAGCCCGAATGGTTCCGTCGCCACTCCTCGCGGGTCAGTGGCGACGGTTTAAGGTGGGTAGCCGCCTGCGGGGCCAAGGGCCTGACTTCGCTCAAACTCACGCTGGATAAGAATGCTGAAGAAGATCGTTCGTACACAGTGACGTTGTACTTCATGGAGCCTGATGAGGCCAGGCCGGGTGATCGAGTCTTCGATGTCGCACTGCAAGGCCGCGACGTTCTCAAGAACTTCGATATTGCCAACGAAGCTGGCCGGCCGCATTACGTGGTTGTCATGGAGTTCAGGAGCATCAGCGTGAAGGAGCATTTGATGGTCACCCTCAAGCCTTCAGGACCGGCCAAGACCAGCGGCGCGGTTCTCTGCGGCGTCGCGGTGGCTGCTGAGGCGCAGTAAAGGGGCCGCGTGGGCTTGTCGGTGGATTGGCGTCGTGGTCTCTCCCGGGTACTGTGCGGTCCCACCGCATTATAGTGCCTTCGCCAGCGTTCGATGAGTTCCTGGGGGCACTGCTCAAGTCGTACTCGGGCAAGGCGGCGTAGGGGAGGGCCGAAGTCCGTAGAGTCCACCCGTAAGGTCCCAAAACTGATCTCCCCCCGGCGGAGTGGGGGCTGTGGCGCGGTATGCGCGGGTGGGCCCCGGCGTCGCCAAGCGCGGCAAGGGCTCGGCCCATCCGTCGTGCGCACAGATAGGTTTTGGGACCCTACGGGACAGAAACAGATTACATTGACTGTGAGACCGGGGACCATATTCACTGAGTAGCCCTCTACGCGCAGCATACCCCGCGCCATTGGCTCGGTAGCGCCGCACGTCCCAGATCGTAGGGCGATCCACTTGCTCTCGTCGTGTTTGCCGGTCCCCGCATCTACGCGACGCCAGTGGGACCTTCGCAGCAGGAGAAAGCAACTGCAACGTCGAACCACCTAACAAAGACGTGAACAGGGCTTATCGCTGACGAGCAGGATCGGTTGAGCTCGCCGATGCAGGCGCAATAGCACTCCTTATTTCAAGGCACCGTTGTCCAAGAGATTTCGAGGACGTACGTTCTGGCGCGGTCGTCACGGCTTAGGGCTCAGCCGGTAAGGTCCCAAGACTGATCTTCCCCCGGCGGAGTGGGGGCAGTGGCGCGGTATGCCCGGATGGGTCCCGACGTCGCCAAGCGTGGCAGGCGGTCGGCCCATCCGTCGTACGCACAGATAGGTTTTGGGACCCTACGGCGATTTTCGAGGCCTTCGACCGCTGGGATGACTGCCATCTGAGCGAGTTCCACCTCGGGCAGAGACCCCGTGACAGGTACGGCCGGCGGTATGTGCTGCCGTTTATCTACGACGACCCGCATGACCTGGACGAGGCCCCGGCAGCGGGTAGCATGACACAGACTCGGCTCGGGAGCTTGGGGCTTAAGGCGGGGAGCGTGTTCTGGTACTGGTACGACTTCGGGGACAACTGGTACCACGAGATCAGGGTTTTGGCGACCGGGGACACGGAACCAGGGGTGAGGTACCCGAGGGTCATCGCCCGTGTCGGCGAAAGCCCGCCACAATATGTGAACTGGGATGAGGAGGAAGGGGAGGAGTAGCATATCGCTGCCGCCTACTGGCTCGTGGGTACTTGCCGGATGGGGATCTCAAGGAAGGCCAGCAATCTTTGACCGGTCTCGAACTGGAGATCACAGGAGGGTCACGTGTCGAGAATCACCAAGCTCTACGAACACTTGGTCACCAATCACCCAGACGCCGACGAGGTCAGGTTGACCCTCCGTGAGATCCACAGGATCGTCAGGGCCCTGCCGGAGCGGGCCTGGAGGGACGTCGGGTGGTGGGCCAACGATCCGAACGACCACCACGCTCGGCGGTGGCTGGATGCAGGATTCGATGTGACTGAGGTCAACCTGACCGGGCAGTACGTCGTCTTCCGGCGGAACGTCAGGGGGAAGAAGCGGTGAGATGAAGCCCCGCCTGGCCCCTCTGGTGATCGTCGTCGTGGCGGCGGTAGTGGTGATCTGCTGCCAGCGGAACCACCAATGAGAACCAGACCAGGGGGCTATTTGAGGGCAGTGCTCCGGATCTTCAGCAGGCACTGCGTGTGCTATCGGGAGACGGATGATGAGCAACGATGAGGCCACGAGCCGGACCTACCGCATGACGACGCTCCAGGAGATGTCGGATTGGCCGACTGAGATGACCACCGACCTCGCTATCTGGCTGGACAGGCTGCGGGAGCCCGGCGAGGAGCCCGAGAGGGTGGTGAAAGTCGATGTGGTATAGAAGCATGGGGTATCCATGGGCCCTGCAAGCACGGCCATTGCACGGGGGCTGGGATCGGCATTCGAAACCTGCACGGACGTCGATGGAGGATGGTGCATGAGCAAGTTCACGCCGTTGATCGAGAACCTCTCCGCCAGGCCCAAGGACTTGCGGGAGGTCCGTCTGACCTTTGCCGAGATCGAGAAGGTGATCGGCCAACCTCTGCCTGGGTCTGCGGCAGAGCACTGGTACTGGCACGGGCGAGGATACCGGCCTCACGTCGACCTCTTGGCCGACGCCGGCTGGTCCGCCCACCTCGACCCGAAGGCGAAGACGGTAGGCTTTCGCAGGTTGGACGGGGATACCGTCTCACCTGTGTGGCAGCCGGTGCTGCGGTCTGCGGCAGGTAGCTCTGTTGGCTTGACAGGCAGGGATGACCGTGTGCGTGACCTGACACAGAATCTCCGGTGTTACGTGGAGGCGTTTACGAGGCGGCAGCAGGAGCCGAATGACGCCGTTTTCACGGGGCCATCGGTCTACTTCCACAAGAGGACCTTGCAGCGTCTGGCCTGCGTGGGATTGGACCAGATCCTGTCCGGTCGAGAGACCGAGTTCTTCGAGTTGCTCTACGCCACGCTCGTCTCGTGGGGCATGTACAGGATGGGACCAGGAGGGGCCAAGCTGGTAGGCTTTGATAGGTTCCGCAGCAGCATCCTCGACAACGCAGGTGCGGTCCGAGAGCTTCGGGACCTGAGCTTGAGTGGGCTGGACGATAAACCTGCCGTCGACGTTGCGGCGCACCTCGTCAGCCTGATGGACGCTTTGAGCGTCAGCCGCTCGAAGACCAGGATGGTCGCCTGCTCCAAGACCCTTCATCACCTGCTGCCGAAGCTGGTCCCTCCGATGGACAGGGAGTACACGCTGTGGTTCTTCTACGCCCCGACGAACAAGACCAACGCAATCGACAAGTGCTTCCCGGATGTCTACCGCTGGTGTGCAGCCATCGCTGCCGCTAACCGGGATCACATCGAGGGCCTCGTGGGCGGCTGTGATGATCTAGCTAGCGACGTCTTCAACACGAGCGAGACCAAGCTGATCGACAACGCCATCGTGGAGTACGTGCTGAGCAAGCTGGGCAAGAGGCCGAGGGGGGGCCGCCGTCAACGAAACGCCTGACAATGGCGTGTCGCGAGGCCACTACTCGCCATGGTGGCCCGGAGTGTAGATCGGCGGATCACCGAACCGACCCCAATGGGGAATTCATCTGCTATGGCTAGCCGACTGCTGGTGCCCGTCTCTCCAGAGCAACTCTGTGCCGCCACGTTCGTCCACGACAACTGTATGTTGGGAGGATGCACGATGACGAAGCGAATGTTGCTGGTGCTGTGTCTGGTCATCGCGACCGGCCTGCCGAGGCAACTCGCGGTGCCGGACGATGAGGAGCGCACGGTCAGTTTCGCCGAGGGGCAGTGGGACGCCGCGCAGTGGACGCCACTACGCCTGCCACTGCACCCGGAGGTCCAGACTCTCGTTCAGCGCCCCGACTGCCTCGGCACGAACGGCTTCACACAGGAGCAGATCAAGCAGAAGCTGGACAATGTGTTGCTGATGACCGACAGCGGAACCGATGAGGGCGAGTTCGAGGTGGTGTTCCGCATCGGCCCGGAGAAGGGCACCGCGCCGGGGGTGTTCCTTTCCCCCACGTGCACCGGCGATGCGCTGGAGACGGGGATCGCGGTCTTCGTGGCCGACTACACCATGGCCGTGTGGATGGTCAAGACCGATCCGGAGACGAGGGAGACGCAATACGATCACCTGGCATCGCTGGCGCGGTGGCAGGACCCGGGCGTTCAGCACGTGCTGCGCTGCCGCTACAGCAAGGCCCGGAAGATGGTGGCGCTGCAGGTGGACGACTCCGACGTGGTGATCCTACGCCTCCCCGAGCACGAGATCAACTCGAGGGTGGGCATCTGGGCGTGCCACGGGACCTGTGAGTACTACAGCCTGACCATCAGGCCGGGTGGCAAGCTACCGTGGTCGGGCACGCCGCCGCAGTAGCGGGTGCCGCGGTTCTCGGCCGCCACCCGCCGCACTCTCCAAGTGGCGTCTACACCCGACCGACTAGTAGGGCGTCCGCGGGTCGATGTCAACATGCAGCGGCGGCTCGTGCAGGAAGTCCTCAGCGTACGCCGGATTGCCTGGCTGCTCTCGCCGCTGCAGCATCACTTCCACCGATTCGCCGGCGCCGGCGAGTACTGACTTGCCGTTGACGCTCACCGTTTGCGTTTGCTCTCCCAGGTTGTGTACTACCAGCGTTTGGGGGCGCACGGTGAAGAAGGACAGGGACATCTTTTCGCCGCTGCCCTCCCAGGCCTCCAACTCCACGCACTTGTCTTGTGCCGCCACCAGGACGTCCTCGAAGACGTACACTACCACCATCTCATTTGCAGGCACCATGAGCTGGTCGCTCAGCCGTCCCGCGACCGACACCCTCACCGGCGCCCCGCAGTCCGGGTCGGTGTTCAGCAGGTACAGCACCTGTACGCCGTCGGGCCTCTCATAGGTCGCATACCGCACACGATCGCTGCCGAGCAGGCGCACCTGGCCCTGCTCACCGGCTGAGACCAGCCGCAGCAGCTCCCGTGCCAACCCCAACACCGCCTCATCCGCAGGATACTCATGCAGCGTCATCAGCATCGCCACACCCTCTCCCAGCCGGTTTTCGACCAGGACCGGCTGGAGCGCGATCTGCTCCGCATCTGCGGCGAACAGCACGTCATGGCCGGCCAGTACCCGCCCCGTGGTCAGTTCCACCCGTCCTGGTGTGAAGTTGCCCAGGAACCTGGGGTCGCAGCCCACATCCGCCACCGGCAACCGGTACTCGGGCAGCGATGACTGCTCCAGGAACTTCACGCCCCGCACATCCCTGGCCTCTTCGCCCGTGATGCGCAGGCCGAACAGGTCGCTGAAGTCCCCTCCCCGGTACAGTCTCGGCTCAGCGCCACGGTCATCGTCCTCACGGAGCTGGGGCAGGAACATCAGCAGGTGCCCTCCACCGGCTACGAAGGATTTCAACTTGTGGTAGGTATCGTCTGTCATGGTGTTCCAGCCTACAAACACCAGGCAGCCGTACTGTTTCAGCGTGTTCTCGTCCGCTTCGATGGGCACAATGTCGTACTGCCCGTACGGTGGATTGCCCGACCAGTCGTGTTCGCCTTGGACGGTGTACGTGT
This sequence comes from Candidatus Zipacnadia bacterium, assembly GCA_029821455.1. Lineage (GTDB taxonomy): Bacteria > Armatimonadota > Zipacnadia > Zipacnadales > Zipacnadaceae > JALGVG01. Next base: position 9,390 of record JALGTI010000007.1, read on the forward strand.
TCCATTCCGCCTTGCGGTGCAGCCCATCCACCAGTTCCCAGCCCCACTCGGGCGGCCCTGCCAGCCACTTACTGTCATGGAACTGGCCCCAGGCATAGGGATTCCACAGCCCGGGAGCGCCGTCACCGTAGCCTGAGACGATACCAAGGCGCACCTTCGGCCCACCCGGCGGGCGGGTGTGCACGAGAGAGAACTGGTAGGCTTCACGCAGTATCTGCCGCGAGCGGAGCATCTGCTCACTGAGCGGTTCGTAGTACTTCTGCGTCTGGTGCTCGCTCAGCGCCAGGTGGCCGCTTTCGGGGTAGATGAATTCTGAGCCGGTCAGGTAACAGTGGTATAGACTGACCTTCCACCGTTTCAGCCACAGCTCATCAACCGTCACCCCGCCGTACCAGCCCATCGCTATGTGCGTTCCCCATGGCTTGTGGTACGCTCTCGCAGCCCCCCGAATTGCCGCCTGCATGCGGTGCGGGTCCCCCGGCAGGGCCTCATGGCATAGTACGTCAATTCCGGCCTCGGCGTGGTACTTGAACACCAAGCCGGATTCTACGTTCATCAGCGGTCCCTCGCTGACGCTTTCGCATTCATATTCAATGAAGTCACGCAGGTAGTCCAGGTACGCCTGGTGGGCGTCAAGCATGGTCTCACAGGGCGGCAAGGCGCTATAGCCGCCCTCCCTGAACAAGTAGTGCTTGGGCCAGTACAGCACGCCCCCGGCCTCGCCGATGGTCATCCGCCCCCCGTAGAACTCTCCCGCCTCGGAGATGATCGCGCCAATTTGCTCTCTCGTAAGGCACTGCTCCCGCGCCAGTTGCTGCTTGCTTGGCCGCCACAGATCCTTGGTGCCACGGAATGTCAGTTCGGACAAGAACAGCACGATTTGCTGCTCGCGGCAGAAGCGGGCCATGGCCAGGCCTTCTTCGAGGTCATTGGGAAGGTCGCACAACACGCAATTGCCCAGCCGCAGCTTCTGTACTACCTGCAGGCCCTCGACTCCGGGCCCGGCGCTGGCACCAATCAGTACTCGGTTGCCGATCATCGTCTTCCTCCGTGATATGGAAAGTGTGTGCATTCCCTGACCTGCCACCATCAGTGGCACCACTTGTCAAGTTAGACCGACCACTGCTACTCCTGCGCATCAGCCACCGACAGGAATCAGTGTTCGTTGAGGCATTCGGCGCGGGGCGACACCAGCGCCTCGGCTACTCCAGCGGCAGCGCCACGCGCCTGCCCTCTCGCGCCGACTGGTACGCGCCCAGGATCATTCCGGTCGATATCTTGCCCTCGCGGGCCGTGACGGTCGGCTTGCCGGCGTTGTAGGCATCGATGATGTTACGCGCGACCGCCTGGATGCGCGCCCCCTGCCCCGAGGGAATCGCGATGCCCTGATCCTGCCAGCCCTTCTCCCGCTCCAGGCTGTCGAAATAGCGTACGGCCACCGCGCCCTCGGGTATTGGCGCGGCAAATGAGGGAGCATCGCCGTAGTTCTGGATCACCACGCCCCGGTCGCCGTAGATCTCGGTAGTGTTCTCGCCCGCGTGCACGACTGAGCTGTTGAAGAGCATTCCCATCTCGCCGCCTGAGAAGCGGTAGACCGCCATGCCGGTGTCGTCGGGCGCACAGTCGGTCAGTACGTTGTCGATTTCGGCGATGACGCTGATGGGCTCCCCAAGCATCCAGAAGAAGAAGTCGGTCGCGTGTGAGGCGTCATCCATCCACATGCCCATATTGGCCACGGGGTCGATATGCCACTTGCTCGGCCCGTTGATGAATCCCTCATTGAATAGCACAGGGATGCAGTGGCGGCGGCGCAGCATGCCGACCTTCCCCAGGTAACCCTCGTCGATGAGTTGCTTCATCCCGATGTTCGCCGGGTCGTAGCGCATCTGGAACGCCAGGGAGAAGAAGATACCGTTGCGGTCCACTGCCTCGATGATGCGGTCGCAGTCGGCGAGGCTGAGTGCCATCGGCTTCTGCAGGACGACGTTCTTGCCCGCATCCGCGGCGGCGACGGCGAGGTCGGCATGCTTGTTGGTCTCCGAGGCGATGAAGACCAACTCGATGTCCGGGTCGGCGAGCACATCCTCCACATGCGGTGTGAACGTTGCGCCGAACTTCTCCGCGGCGCCCTCCCCGCGCTCGACGGTATCATCCCAGATGCGCAGGATCTCCGCATCGTCGAAGTTGACTATCTCCTGCGAGTAGCTGCCAACGTGACCATGTGCGTAGCTGAGTACACCGATGCCGATCTTGCTCATTGCAATCCCTCCGGATGCGTGCTGGTTCGTGACATTGCGTCTGGCCGGAGCGTATTCGCCGTGGGGTGGGGGAATGCCTTCGAGGACTTGAGTGAGGATGGGGCGGCGGGCCACCAACGGCTTCGCTGGCGTCCGTCGACTCTCCCTGATGACCATATAGTGGTGACTATAGTAATCGTGACAGGGCCCTCATAGTAACACCATAGTGCTCACACGAAATGCCGTGGGCAGGTGTTCCGAACCCCGAATCCTGGTCCACTTGGCATGAGAGTAGATGAAGGTCTGTGCTCTGAAGATGATGGCTGGAAATCGTGAAGCGGAAACGGTACACAGAGCCCCAGATTGTCTTCGCTCCGCAACGTTCGACGGGCCGGCAGGACCAACGCAACCGAGTCGCCAACTGATGCGCGAGTATCAGCCGATTGGTCAATGAAGCGACCCGGCTCGTGTTGCGCCACTTGAGCGCACCCAGTGTGGAAACCAGCGCGGGCAAAATCATCGCCTTCGAGGACGAAGCGGGGGGACGGCACATCATAGTGGCGGAAGACGCGCATCCGTTCCCCGCCCGGGCGATCCAACCGGTCATCACCATCAATCTTCCTGATGTGGAGGTCAATAGCATCCGTTGTGAAAAGAAGTCCATGATCATATCGCGGGATGAACATGGCATCCGGTTGAGTTTGCCTCTCGACCCCGATGAGTTCGCGATCATCAGTCTGCAATAGGGACCAAAGGCACAGCCGTACGCGGGCCGGGGGCAGCCGCGTATTGCATCTGGTATGGTGTCCCCGGAACTGGGCTCCCGGGCGTGGGGTGCATCTACCCCGCCAGCTCCACCACTTTCTCGGCGTTCTCGCTGACCTTGCGGAAGCCGTCGATGTAGAGTTCCATCAGCTCCATCGTGTTGGGCGGGTAGACGCCACCAAGGTAGGCGTGTGACGCGATGAACTCCTCCGTCAGCGGATAGGTCTCCTCGGTGTAGTCGACATTGCGGCCATGCGGGCAGGTCCATGGGCAGCCCTTGCCGTAGCCGACGCGGTCCATGAAGACATCCTGCGACGGCACCGGGCGGGTCTGCCATTGCCCAATAGCAATGCCCTCCGCGGCCAGCACCTTCTGCACGGCCTTCTTCCACTGCTCCGGCGTCAGGTCTAGACCGAGTTCCTCGGGCTTGAAGGTGACCACATAGCTGAAGTAGCACGGGTCGGCGTAGTCGGGCGTGTATGGGCCCTCGAAGCCGGGGATGTCGGCGAGTTCCTTCGTCAGGTAGGCGGCGAAGTCGCGTCGCTTGGAGTTGTTGTAGTCTAGGCGCTCAAGCTGGCTGAGGATGAAGGCATTAATAAACTCATGCGGGCGGTACATCCAGCCGAGGCCGTAAGCGTTGTACTCGCGCGGGCCGGTCGCGGCGACGACCTCCCCGAACTCACGTAGCTTGGCCGCGCGGGCTACGAACTCCTCATTGTCGGTGTTCCACAGGCCGCCCTCGCCGCCCGAGAGGTTCTTCGAGCGATTGCAACTGAAGCAGCCGATGTCACCCAGCGCGCCCGTCTTCACGCCCTTGTAGGTCGCGCCATGGGCCTGGCAGGCATCCTCGATGACGAGCAGGTCGTGCTTTGCGGCAATCTCCTTGATCGCGTCAATGTCGGCAACCATGCCGTGGATGTGTACCGGCAGGATTGCCTTCGTGTGCTCGTTGACGCGCTCCTCGATGAGCGCCGGATCCATCGTGTATGTCTTCGGGTCAATGTCAACGAATATGGGGACGGCGTTGTGGTGCAGGATCGCCGCAGCGGTTGACCAGTAGGTGAATGCGCTGGTGATGACCTCATCGCCGGGGCCGATGCCCGCAGCTGCCACGCCCATATGCAGCGACGCCGTGCCGCTGTTGGTCACGAGCGCGTACTTGGTGCCGACATAGTCGGCCCACTTCTCCTGCAACTCCAGCGCCTTCGGGGCCGACGTGCCATGGAGATGACCGCTGTCGAAGATGCCCAGCACAGCGTCGCGATCAGCCTGGTTCAGCGGCGGCCACGCCTGTACCATATCCTCCGGAACGATGCGGCTCCCACCCTCAATAGCGAATTGTGACATTTGTTGCCTCCTATGGAAAATGCTATGTGTGCGTAGGTTGTTCTCGTGTTTGGTTGTGTGCTGCTGCGCTCGGGTCGGGCAGTTCATGGCCCCACCACTCAATGCGAATCCGTGGGGCAGGCATCCGGGGCTCGAAGAGACCCAATGCCTGCCGGTGTTCACCGCACGACCTCACGGCCACAGGCTCTGCGTCGCTTCGCTCCGCAGAAGCCTGCGCCACGGGCACGCGAGTAGGGCGCTCGTCACTGGGCTCGGCGGCCAGTCAAGCCCCCGCCCCCTCACCACTCGATCTCGGGGACTTCCTGCACCGCGCCGCCGTTGCGCATTGAGTCGGCGCCGGCACAGCCTGCAGCCACGCTCATCCGACCGGCAACCGGCGTGGCCAGCGGGGCCTTGCCCTCCAGGACCATGTCCAGGAAGTCGTTGCAGATAACAGGATCGGCGCCGGCATGGCCGCCCATGGCCGGGCGGATATCATAGGTGCGGTCGGCGAGTTCCTTCCAGCCACCGGATCGCCGCATCTTCACACATACCTTCATCTCCGGCAACGAATTCTCCAAACGCCCCTCGGTGCCGATAATCGTGTAGCTGCGGTGGTAGTCCGGTGTGAAATGGCACTGGAGATAGGAAGCCTTGATGCCGCCATCGAGTTCCATGATCATAACGTTGTTGTCCTCGACCTCGACCTCCTGGCGGAAGGCGCACTGGTTGCGGCGGTTGTCGCTGAACTCGAAGCAGGCATCCGCTTCATCGCAGGCATCGCAATGCAGGCCGTTAGGCTTGTCGCCGCCGAAGAAGTCCAACCCGCCGAAGGCCGCCACCCGCTTCGTGTATTGCCCCGTCAGCCAGTGGATCATGTCGATGTCATGGCTGCCCTTCTGCAGCAGCAGCGAGTTGCTGCCGGCTTTCGTGGCATGCCAATCCTGGTAGTAGAAGTTGCAGCCGTGCCCGACGAAGTGCCGGCACCACGCAGCCTTGATCTCGCCGATGGTTCCAGTATCGATGATCTCCTTCATCACGCGGAAGATGTTCATATAGCGCATGTTGAAGCCGACCATCAGCTCTTTCCCGGATGCCTTCCAGGTGCGCAGAATGTGGTCACAGCCATCGGTGGTAATGGCGAACGGCTTCTCGCAGAACACGTGCTTGCCGGCTTCGAGCGCCGCAACGGCGTGCTCCTCATGGACGAAGTCAGGTGAGGTGACGGCGATTGCGTCTACATCGCTGCGGTCGAGCAACTCGCGGTAATCGAGCGTGGTGAAGACGTCTTCACCCATCGGCTCGCGGAAATCGGCAAGGGCTTCGTCATGCACGTCCGCCCCGCCGACGATGATGGCTCGCTCACTGTCGCGCCATGAGTTGGCGATAGCTCCACGACCGCAGACGCCGATGACGCCGATACGTAACTTATCCACTGGCAACGTCCTCCTTGCTGAGTTAGGAACGGGCGTTGGGGGGTGTTTCGCTATCCGCCGGGGGAAGCCTGCGCGGCGCTCCCGGGACAGGTCGCGATGGTCAATTGAGATGCGTGGGCCGGACCCAGCAGGGGCGGGATGCGGCCCCCTCAACACCATGGCTCCGTACAAGCTCGTCCCTACGGGCGCATGGACAATCGTGAGCCGGCACACATGCCTGTGCATGGCGTCAGTGCTGGTTCAGGTTGATGTCGTAGCTTGCCCCGTGCTCGCAGAGAATCTCCAGGACCGTCTCCGCCGCATCTGCTGACGCGATGCGGACCTTCTCGTCCGCGTCCGGCAGCTTCCAGGCGCAAACGGTTGCCGTCGCCTCCAGCAGCCGCCAGGCCCCGCGAAGGGTGACACGCAGGGGCTGCGGCTGGTTCACCCCTTTTTCCAGGTTCAGGTCGGGGTCAGCCACGCTCAGAGCCAAGTGCCCGTCCCGCACCGCTTCGGCCATGATGAGGCACGGCCGGTCAACCGCTTTGATCGGGAGCGTCTCAGTGCCGACTGACTGCGGATCGACCTCCTGGGCGACAAAGAACACACAGCTCCATCGGCGAGCAGCGGTGTGCCAGACGATGTGGGCGGCTTGGTCGCGCTGAATGACCCGGTAAGGCGGTCCGGCGGCAAGCTTCTCCATCGCCTCAGGGGTCGCCCGAACTACCAACATGTACTCGTAGCCTGCCGTGGTGGGGGTCTTGCCGTGGTCAATCCAGGCAGTCAGAAAATCCCCTTCGCTGTCCTCCAAGCCGAGCTGGTCCAGGCTCATTTGGCGCTTACGTGCCACAGTTACATTCTGCCCCGCGGGCAGGTAATAGCCAGTCTCCTGAACATCGAGAAACCAATGCGGGTTCGCTTCGTCAAGCGTTCGCTGCTCCGGGAAGGAGGTGAACTCAGCCCCATCAAGGCGGGTGGGGATGAACTCGCCCTGCTCGCTTTTTGGAAGGCGTTTCTGGCAGAGAGTTGTCTGGACAGGATACTCCGCCTCGTCGCAAGAGATGTCGGAACCCAGGCAGAGGATCTGCTCGTCATTGAAGAACCAGCTCTTTCTTCCTGTGAGGGTCTTGTTGTCGAGCAGGGGCTGGTTCAGAATCATGGCGAAGATGCCCTGGCGGCCCTGATATGAGAGCCCGCCCACGAAAGTCTCGGGCGAGTACACCCGGCCGCGAGAACGCCAGGCTTTGTCTATCTCTTCCAACGGAAGGTAAGGGACGGTGGTGCCCTCGAATCGTCGCCAGTCCCAACCAAGCTCCTCGCGGCCACTTGCTTCTGCGCTGACGGGAGTTCCGCCAGCCAGGATCTCCAAATTCCCCAGGCCCTGGAAAAGCCCGCAGCAGTTGCGTTGGGCCTGTCGCTCACTCCCCCAGATGTACTTGCTCTGGCCCTTGAGGCTGGCAAGCCAGTTGTCGCGGCGATGGCACAGCAGACCGGCGTATGGCATCACGAAAGTCCCATTCGGCGCCGGCTCCGGCTTGATGCCAAGACTGCTATATGGTTCATTGTTGACTGCTTCGGGCACCAGGCGCAGATACGCTGCCGCTACTTCCCGATCAATCGCCTGCTTTCCATCGGGCGTTCCAAGGCGCGCCAGAGCGTCCAGTCCTCGCAGTCCTGACGGACGGATGACGCCATAACCAGCCGTGAATGGACTACGACCTTTGAGCGCGAGCGGCAAATCAAGCTGATTGGCGTAGAAGCGCTGTGCGAGCATTGCTCGGCGGAGCCGCTCATGCGCTTCAGCGCTCAGACGCCAGGGCGTGTCGCTTAGCTCCTGGAACAGTGGAGGCAAGGTTCCGAAGGCGTTCTGGGCATAGGAATGATAGTGACCGCTGTGATGGTACGCGGAACCGTCAATCTTGAGGGTGCTTGTTGGCTGCAGCATTGAGCGCTCTAACATCGCACTAAAGGCATTCAGCCAGCGGACCTGCTCGGCCGGCTCAACCTGCATGAGACACTGGCGCAGCAGGCGGGGAACGGTAAGGTGGTAGAAATCCATGTGGGAGGGCGCCTTGCCCTCGGCGAAGATCGCGCTGCCGCCGTAGGTGTAGAGAAGGAAGTCACGGTGGGGCTGCAATCGCCCCGTCTCTGCAAGCACGTCGCGCATCAGGAAGACGGCGTCCGCCCACGCCCCTCCGTACCACCAACTCCACCGGAACCCGGATCCTGCCTGCAGCGCCTGGTCATGGAGATGGTCTGCAATAAGCAGGAAGGCTTCAGCCAGTCGGCGGCGTTGTTGTGCATCATTGCTGGCCCGATATGCCTTGGCGACCTTACGGGCAAGGTAGCTCATGGACGCAGGGGTCTGCATGCCAAACGACTTGGGGCCGTGCTCGTCCGGCCACCACTCAAGATCCTTGATTCCCTGTTCGCCTGCTGCGGCCAAATACTGTAAGTGGGCGTCAATACCGGGGCCACGCACGCCGTGCTCATCGCGCACAATGCCAAGCACCTTGACCTTATCACAAAGGGCCTTCACCTGTGCTTCCTCAATGCCTGGCCCTTCATCGGGACCCAACAGCTTGCGGATGCCAGCCAGTTCGGCCTCAGTGACGCGCTCGGGCTTGGGGAAGCGCTGCTCGTCCGGCACCGGGGGCCGCCACTGGGCCAGCTTTTCAGGGATGAGCGCACCAGCCGGAGAGGTGAGCGCGTTATACTTGATGAAATCCAGAAACACAGTCCCTTTCGCCACCTGGCTCGGCGCGACGATGCGGATGTTGTCCACCTCCGTCGTCGGCTTGCCGTCCGGGAAAGCGTGATAGTAAGGACGCCCCTGCCGCCAGCCGGTGAACTCCAGCGGGAACCGGAAGGAGCCGGTGACTTCCTCGCCCTCCCGGAACTCAAAGACCAGCGCATCTGAAATTGGCTCTTCCATGTACACCCACACGGCGAAGCAGGCCCTGCAACGGAAGCCACCGACGCGAGCGACATCCCCGATGCCGTGGTGGATGACCAACTGCTCCCCCTTGGACCAATCCCAGCGCAACGAATTGCTGCCCTGCTTGCTGTGCCACGGACTGATGCTCAAACTCTCCGCTCGGGTCGCCGCGAAGTAAGGCGGCACGCCGTCCTCGAACGACTCGTAGTACTCGCCCTGCTGGCCCGAGGCCATGGTACAGGCAGCCAAGACAAACGTGAAGACCATGACCATTGTACTCATGTTACTCATCTCCCCCTGCCGCGATTGCTGCCCGAACTCCACCGGCGTCAGATAGCCCAACGAACTGTGCGGTCGCACCGCATAATAATGCCTTCGCCAGCGCTCGATGAGTACCTGCGCCTCTTTGAGTGTGTAGAAGCTCTCCCCGTTGAGCAACTCGTCGCGCAGCTTGCCATTCAACCATTCGATGTACCCATTTTCCCGTGGGCTTCCCGGTTCGATGAACAACGTTTTGACTTCCAACCGCCGCCATTCTGACACAACGACTGGACCCGCTTCAGGGGGGCTGTGTCTGGTCCTGCTGGGAATTCAAGCTCTCTGGAGCGTCAGCAGTGGTGGCAGAAGCAGGTTGTTTGGCGCTTTGCTATCGGGAGAGAAGGCGCCTGCGGCTCCAATGGCGAAGTTATCCATCATGTGGGCGACTGTTCAGCCCATGCAGGAACGATGCTTACTTGATATGGAGAATACCGGGTGAAAGGGTGACAAGCGCCATGGAGTACCGAGCCCTTGGCCGCACCGGTCTGTCGGTCAGCGCCATTAGCCTGGGCACGGAATACCTCCTCGACGTGCCCCGCGGGCAGGCTGTCGAAGTGATCTGCCGGGCCGTTGATGAGGGGATCAACTACTTCGATCTCTTCTATGCGCAGCCCTCATTCCGGGACACCATGGGCGAGGCGTTGCATGGCCTGCGCGACCGTGTCTTACTCACGGCTCACCTCGGCGCGGGTGAAAGGGACGGGCAGTACCAGCGGACGCGCGACATCGAGGAGTGCATGGGCTATTTCGATGACAACTTGAGTCGGTACCGTACCGACCACGTAGATGTGCTCTTCCTGCACAACTGCGACGAGAGTGACGACTGCAACGCGATCTTTGCCCCAGAGGGCCTCGCCGATATTGCTGAGGACTACCGCCGGGATGGCAAGGCCCGCTTCATCGGGTTCAGCTCACACAATGTTGACATCTCTCGCCGAGCCATCGAGACTGGGCGCGTCGATGTGCTGATGTTCCCGATCAACTTCACAGGCCATGTCACGCCGGGACGCCGTGACCTGTTCGCTACCTGCGTCGGGCGAGAGATTGGCCTCGTGGGGATGAAGCCGTACGCTGGGGGGAAGCTCCTGCAGGGGGGGCCCAAGATCAAGGTCAACCGCTGGGCCACCGGTGGCTCAATACTTGAGGCAGAGCGTCGGGCAGTCACGCCCGTCCAGTGCCTCGCCTACGCGCTCTCGCAGCCCGGCGTCGCCGCCGTCGTGCCCGGCTGCACCGACCCTTCTCAACTTGAGGATGCACTGGCCTGGCTGACCGCAACGGCCGCGGAGCGGGACTTCTCATCCGTCCTCGCTGGGCTCGGGCAGTTCGAGACCGGTGAGTGTGTCTACTGCAACCACTGCCTGCCGTGTCCCGCGGGGATCGACATCGGCGGCATCATGCGCATTCTGGATCGCGCTCGCGTGCAGATGACCCCTGCCCTCCGTAAGGAGTACGCGGCCCTGGCGGAGAACGCCTCCGATTGCACGAACTGCGAGGCCTGCGTGCCGCGATGCCCCTTCGGAGCAAACCCCGCGGGCGCGATGGAGGAGGCAGCTCGTCTGCTCTCGGAACCGTAGGTTTGTCGCCAGGGCGCTGACCGTCCGACGTGCCCCCAAACGTTTGCTCGTCAGACTGCCAGGGGTGTGCCTCCGAAAAAGTCCATCCAGGCCCACAACACCGCACTCCGACACCTGCGATCTCAGGAGCGCCAGTGTGGGTGAGCACCCCCTTCCTAGATCATCCGTCAAAGTCCTGCCGAAACGTCAGTTCCAGCGTGGATGGACCTTTTGGGAGGGACAGGAAGCCGGCACGATGCCAGCGCTTCACCGTGGCTGGCTTCATCAGCTGGGCGAGGTCTTCCCAGCCTTCGAGGAACCGGGATAACACGACCCAGAGGAGACGGAACGCTGGAGTGAAGCGAGGCTTCGGCTCCTTCTCCTGCTGCACCCGCTCGACGCAGGTGGCCAGCTGGCTGCTCAAGGCCACGACCGTCGCCGCGGTCCTGGCTCTGGGCGACACGAAGGCAGAGACGTAGAGGAGTGCGTAGAAGGTCAGCTGGTGGACAAACTGGAAGAGCTGGGCGAAGTTCCGATGCACGATCTTGAGGGCGCTCATAGTTAGGAACGCCCCTTCTTACGTCGACTGCGACAGCCCTGCAAACCCCCAGATTACAGGCGGGATGGACTTTTTCGGAGGGCACCCCATCCGAACGCAGGGATTGACCGACAGACGGCGAACCGCCTCGCATTGACCCAAGTATGGTGTCCGCCGAACAGGCGGAGCACTCCAAACCGAAGAGGAACACACAATCATGCCAAACACACACATCGCCGAGACGGAACACTTCTGGTATCGCCTGCAGCCGGAGGGTGTCTACATCGACTCGCAGTGCGATAACAAGGCCTTCGGGTATATCGATGGGCGAGTCATGCTGTCGGAGGACAACGGCCAGACATGGCCACACAGCCTCGAGTTCCCCAATGCCCATAACATCACATTCAGCTGCATCCTGAGGAACGGGAATGTAGTTTTCGCCACGCGCTCGAAGCTGTACCTCAGCACCGACGACCTCAAAACGTGCGAGCAGATTACAGTCAAGGGCCTTGACGGGAGTGACTACCTGCCGCACACGCCGCAGAACCCGGATAATCCAGGCTGGTACTTCCATACCCTCCCCGGTGTCAACTCCTGGGATGTCAACGGCACGGAGATGCTGGTCTGGGGCAATTACTGCAATGTGCTGGGCGGTGCGACGCCGGTGAATATCTACTACTCGACCGACGGCGGGCAGACGGTGAAGATCGCCTATGCCTTCGGGCAGAATCGCTACACGCGCGACAACGGTTCGCCGGGTGGGGGGCAGGAGGGGACGCTGCTGGGCGATCCCGATAGCCCGGTCTGCTGCCGGCATGTCCACACCGTCGCCTACAATTCGGTCGAGGATGCCTTCTACGCCTGCACCGGCGATGGAGACAGGCCAGAGGGGTTCGAGTGCCACTGGCTGCGGGGTACGTACGACGCGGCGGCGGACGGCTGGGATTGGCGGGTCATTATCTCCGATCACCTGAACTCGCGCTACAAGGCGGGCGGGATCAACTTCGTTGACGGTGACCTGTACTGGATCAGCGATTCAAATGGCCCCGAGCCCTATGACCGGGGCGTCTTCCGGTGTGCGCCGGAAGACATCGGCAACCCCGATGCGCATACGCTGCTGTTCAACCCGGAAGTCGAGTCCGGCGCCATGATCATCCAGGACAACGTGATTTTGGCATCGCACTGCGCGCCGGCATCACCGATGGACACAGGCATCATCGTCTCACTGGACGGCGGCGAGACGTGGGCTCAGCACGATCTGAAGGACCTCGGCAAGCGGTCGCCGACGCGCTTCCACGAGATGAACTCCGATGGCTGGTTCCGCGTTGACCTGCGGAAGGGATGGATTGAGCACGCCGAGGTGCTCTTCATCAAGCCTAAGAAGGCATGATGCACCGCGCATCCGAATGCGTCAAGATCGTAAAATAGGTACGGTGTCCCCGGAATTGCCGGAATTCCAGTTGTTCCCAACACTGTTCTTAACCCCGAATCTTGGTCCACTTGGCATGAGAGTAGATGAAGGTCTATACTCTCGGCAGGGCTTTCCGGGAAGAACAGGTGTGACGGTGTCCGGTGCTCAGGGCATTGCCTCCACCAGTTCCTGACACTCTTCGCTTGCCATCCAGTTGCGAAAACTGTCCAATAGGGGGACGCTGAAGGATCAGCACCTGCTGACGCAGAGCGAGGATCTCCCTGTCGCGATCATCGCGCAGCAGACGAAGACAGAGCGTGGATAGCGGAGACAACAAGATCAGAAGCAAGTGCCAGAACATACGGGAATGATGGCCTGAGCAGAAGGAGAAGTCACAAAGTGCACAGATCAGTTTTGGGACCCTACGGGGTCTTTCTGTTCAATACATACCAGGAAACGAACAAGCCGAGTAGCCCGGCGGACGACCACGATGCATGATGTGGAGACAGATCTCTCCCGTGGGGTCCCAAAACTGATATGTGGTGCGGAAAGGTGCCCGTAGGCTCTCAATGCTGCCCCACAATCAGTCCCGGGCACTTTGTCGCACGATGTCATGCAGTGCGCCTCGTTAAACGAATGGGTACTGCCGGGGCTAAACGTCATCAGCTGAGGCGCGATCATCACGCACCGGACGAAGATACAGTGTGTATAGGAGAGACAACAAGACGAGAAGCAAATGCCAGAACATGCGGGGAGAATGGCCTCACCGGAAGGAGAAGTCAAGACTCTCACTGGGACCCCAGACGCCGCGACATTCAGCCTCGCTGTGCTGCCCCCCCAAGAAACTGGTCCAGGTGTTGTGTTAGTATTTGGGGCACTTGGACGGACTATAGAGGGGCAAATTTGGTGTCACTTCCACCAAAGTGAGGGGTTTGCTTCTGATCGGAGGTCTGAGCCTGATGGTTTGCTTCAATTCCGCCGAAGCGCAGATGCGCACGCCCGGAGCTCATCCCAGGCTTTTCTTCACGGCCGACACGTTGATGCAACTGCGCCAGTTGCGCTCAAGCGCAGTCCACGCTCGCATCTGGGGGAACCTGGAGGCCTCCGCGGACTGGTGCCTGGATATTGAACCGCGCACGGCCTGGATTGCTCCCAGATCTCCGGACCCCATCTACGAGAACCTCTACGACCGCTTCTATGCCATGATGCACGACATGGCAGTGATGGAGCATCTGGCGTTCGCCTTCGCGTACAGCGGAGAGCAACGTTACGCGGAGGCCGGCAGGCGGTGGGCGCTTTGTGGCGCACGGGTCTGGCAGCATGAGGCCGACGGCGAAGCAGACGCCAGCAAGGCCTATGCCGTGATGCGACTGATCAAAGGCCTGGCCATCAGCTACGACCTGCTTTACTCCGAGATGCCGGAGACCGAGGCCACGGAGATCCGGGATACCATCGTCCGTGTCGGCCGCAAGTATCACGATTGGTACGTGAAGAACCCGGGGATGGCCGGGCCCGGCCAGGACAAGCACCACGGAAGCGTGGAGGCCAGTTCCTTGGGGATCGCCGCCCTGGCTGTGCTGGGGGAGGCACCTGAGGCCGCCGACTGGTTGGCCCTGATGGTCAAGAAGCACCGGGAATACCTAATCCCCTGCGCTCTCACCCCTGACGGCAATCACCAAGACAGCTCCAACTTCTGGGCCTCCACCATGCAGTACAGGATCATGTTCATGGATGCGCTCCGCCGCGTCACCGGAGAGGACCTGTTCCAGGGCGCGGATCCCTTCATGGACGGTCGCGTGGCACTGGCGGCAGTGGTCGGGGAGAAGCGGCCCGGGCCCAACGAGGACAACAGGTCAATTCTGTTCGGGCCCAGCTACGGTCAGCTTGACTACTGGTCTCCGGTGCTGGTGTTCCTGGCCCGGCAGTACCGTCGGCCGATCTACCAGCATCTGGCCCTGTGGGACCATGCTCTGGGCAGCCTTCAGACAACCCGCTATACGACCCACAACGGAGAAACATTGCTCTTCAGTTGGGGCGGATACGCGTATGCGTGGTACGACCCGTCGGTGGAGCCGGGCGTTGAGCCCGGGCTGCCTTTGTCTTTCGATTTCCCCTCGGTGAACGAGGCCTACATGAGGGCCTCGTACGAGCTTCACGGTCTTGCGGCAGTGGTCCGACGCGGTCGGATTGTCGTACATGCCGGCGGGCATCCGGTGCTGATTGAAACGGTCGACTGGCACAATCGGCCCTCGCCCGTAAGGGACCTGCAACTGACTGACGACGGCCAGATAGCTACGATCCGCTGCCGCGGCGTCGAGGACACTCCGTATGGCGAGCAGACGATCACGCTGCAGCGCCCGGCGAGGATGACGATCGAGCGTCACGAGGTGACCGGGCCGCTGCGATGGTGGTGCCACGGGCGGCCGCTGCATGACGGCAATCGCTTTGTGTGGGACGGTGGGCAGTGCCTGGAGATCCTAGGGGGCGCGGTCACCTCCGTGGACCCGACCGGGCATGAGGACATCAAGATCGTGGGCCTGGGCAAGTTGACGCTGAGTGACCCCGCGCCCTTGCGCTACCCGTTGGTAGAGATCGGTCCAGACGCAGACGGCACAATCTGCATTGAGATCGCCGGGGCCCCGGCAATCCGGTAGGAGACTCTACGCGAGGCCCGTGCCTCCCCCTGTCGAGAGTATAGACCTTCATCTACTCTCATGCCAAGTGGACCAAGATTCGGGGTTCAGACCACGGTTGTGCTTGGCAGGTCAGTTCGACTATCCTCGGACTGTCCGCCGGAGAAGCACACCCCAACCCTTTCGGCCATCTGCTTCGTGTCCATAAGATGGGTTATGGCCCTGTGGCCTATTCGTGTCGCCATACCAACGAGGGGTAAGCACTCAGCCGGGGATGGTGAATGTCGGGGCTCATTGGCCCTGGAACGCATGAGGCTACGATCGAGAGACGATGTATCCCAGTTCTATCGCTTTCTTGATCGCTTCCTGTGATCTGCCCCCAGTAACGTCACCAACTATAGTGCGGTAGTCGGGCCCCTGTTTACGCAGCCCTGGGTTCCGCGTGGTAATGAATTGCCGATAGGCTCTTTCGTTATCAATTCTGGCTTGCTTGCGCTCCCCGGTTTCGCCTTGCGCCAGGGAGGTCTTTCACAACAGTCCAAGCTCGTTGGCCGTGCTAATCGCCGCATCATTGCTATCGACCTCAAGTTTCCTGCGGGCGTTTACGGCGCGGGAGTATGCGGCGGATTTGCTGATACCGAGCTTCTGGCAGGCGTAGTCGTATGAGAGCCCCTCAGCGAAACAGCAAAGCAGTTCAAGTTCTGTGGAGCTAAGTAGAGTATGGCTGTCGGGCTTGCTGCGTCGTCGCCCCGACAGCTTGAGATACGGCCGCATCTGCTGGATGGTGTCCCAGGCGGCCTCGACTGCTTCCTTGTTGGTGTTCACGCCAAGCTTCTTGCGGACGGTGTAGAGATGCTGTCTTGGGGTGGACAGGGAGACGTTGAACCGCTGCGCAATCTGAGTGCATGTCAATCCCCGCGAATACAGGAGCAGCGTCTCAAGTTCGCGGCGTGTCAAATCTGACCCTTTCGGTGTGCCCATCCCGTGTGGCACGAAGCAGGTGGCCTCCGGGAGGAAATGGTACCGAATGTGGAGACGGATGCCCTGTCCCTCTCGCGTTACGACTACATCTTCAATGAGCGTCTGCAGGAGGCCGCGACGCTCTTCGGTGTCCATTGTATCCCAGATGGTGTCAAACGACTTGGCAGCCTGTTTAGCCCGCTGCAATCTTATGGAATTGGCCGTGATGGATGTCAGGCGCTGCTCGATTTCCTGCGATCTGTGTTGAATCTGCTCGATCTGTGCCTCGAGGTGTTCTTGGACAGAGGCGAGGGCCACTTCGCCGAGTTCGCCTCGCCGATTGCGGGAGATCGCGGCCGCGAGATCCTCACCCAGATCCCGCAGGCGACGCTTGAGGTACTTGTTCTGGCTGGCAAGCTCTGCGGTTTTGGTCTCAGATACCTCGTCGATCTGCTTTTCGGTAATCTGGTGCAGTTCGGAGGTGTCAAGCACTCTGCGTAGGTCCTCTTCGATCGCGGTTTCCAAGTCCGTGGCAATTTTGGATATGCTGACGTGATAGTCGGCCGGTGCGGAAGTCATGTTCGTGCACTTGTAGTAGCGGTTGCCCGACTTACTGTCATACGTGGAGGAGAGGGCGCTGCCGCAGTATCCGCATGTCAGCACCCCGGCCAGCAGAAAAGCACCGAGGGTAATTCCGCGCTTGGACGCTCGGTGGCGCTGGGTCAGCACCCGAGTCAATTCTTCGGTGGTGTGGATGTCCCAGAACCGCCTGTCGAGGTGGCGTCCCTCAAGCACCTCGTCGCGGTGCCGGAAATGCCCTGCCTGGATGGGATTGCGCAGGAGATCCGCGACAGTCTGCGGGTACCATTTCTGGCTATTCCTGGGCGCCTCAATTCCCTGTTGGCCGAGCCATTTGGCGATGCGCCATGTGCCCCAACCGCCAAGCGCCTTCTCTTTCATCTCCAAAAGCACTTCGTATTCTTCGGGTACCGGACCGATATCATGCCAGCGCTGGTTGTCGTCTTTCGGGAGACGCTTCCAACCATAGGGTGGGACGCAGTGCAAGTACCCCTTGCTGGCCCGATAGTCATGGGCCTGCTTCACCCGTCTGGAGGTATACGCCGGCACGGTGGCACTGCTTGCTGAGGAAACACGTCGAGTGAGTTGACCTGTTGGGGAGCTATCGAGCTCCCCGCCTTCGTCAACCGAATGGACGCGAATCCCGAGCGGGATGAAGATTTGGTCCCACAGGAGTTCGGCCAGCAGTGGCTTGCGTTCCAGCCTGCTACCACCGAGGCAAACGATGTGGACAGGTCGCTCTTCAGCTTCTGCGGTCATTCGGTCAACGGCATCCGAGAGCCCCGGGCGGATCTTTGGGAACAACTCCGGATACTGTCGAATTCCGTATTTCCCGGTGTAGCCAAGATCTCTATAGAAGACCAATTCGTAGGTGTCATCGTGGCACTGATGCTGAACGTACTGCTCAATCCGTTCCTGCTGGACCTCTGGAGAGAAGCCTTTATGGACCTGTTCTTCAGTGCTGACTCTGATGTAGCCGATGTACAGTGGTGATCGCTTGGCCATTGATAGTCACCTTCCAGGCGGTAATCTGTGTGAGTAGTATAACATACAGAAAGGCTCTTTGTCCGACGAGCTTCAGAATGTCCAATATACACAGGGCCGGTCTGCAAAACAGCGTGAGCCCCGCAGCGCCAGTGGCTCGTGGCGCCGCGTGGGGAAGCCGCGATTCGGCGTCCGGCGTGAGCTATTACCAAAGATGCGGCGATTGGTTTCCAGATCATCGGGTGGCCCCGGCGTCGTCCGCCTGCTCCTGATCGGCCGCCAGAAGGGCCGCCGATGCCAGTGTATCCAGCAGCGTGTCGATGCGTATCTGCGTCAATCTCTCCTCGCTGTGGAGGGCCCGGTGCCAGTGCTGTTTGACGGCATCCTCGGGCGCCATTTCTTTGCCGTCAGTCGTGTCGTGGTCTGGGGTCTCATTCATCGTGGTTGTCCTCCTTCAATACTGGGAGTGTTTCGACTGCGTTCCGCTTCGAGCGAGTGTCGGAATGCACGTATTGGCTTGTGATCGATATGTCGCCGTGGCCCATCAAGTCCCTCACGGTCGCGAGATCGTTGCCAGCCCTTAGCAGCATCGTGGCATAGGCGTGTCGCATACTGTGCAACGTGAAACCCTCGGCCTGGAGACCAGCGCGGCGCACCAGTCGGCTGAACAACCGCCTGAGCGAGGTCGCACCAAGCCGGTTGCCAGCGCGGTTCAGAAGCAAAGGGCCGGGGTCGTAGCCACGGACTGCTAGGTACTCGCCTAGCACCTCCTGGGTGCGACGCGGCAACGGCATCGTCCGCGGCCGATTGCGTTTGCCAACTACGCGCAGTTCGGTGCCGTCGGACCGGAGATCGTCGAGATCGAGACGGATGGCCTCGCACCTGCGAATGCCTGCCGTCGCCAGCAGCCACACCACGGCATTTTCGAGAGGGGTGTTTGCCGCCGCCAAGAGCTTCTGGACTTCCTCGGGGATGGGAAACTTGGGCACACGGCGCTCACGACGAGGAAGCGGGAGGCCGCGAGCGGGGTTCCGCTCGAGCACGCCGACCTCCACCAGGAACTCAAGCCAGCTGCTCAATGAATGGAGCTTGCGGCGGATCGAGTTGCCGGCGAGCCCGTGCAAGCTTGTCATGTAGCGGAAAAGCAGTTGCCGCGTGAAACTTGCGGGCGCCATGTGAACCTGGTTGCCGACACACCACGCCACGAACTGGCGAATGTCGGCACCATAAGCTTTCAGCGTCAATGTCGAAGCTCCGCGCAGGCTCAGCATGTGCGTGAGGAATTCGTTGACACTGCTGGCCGGGTCAAATGAGTCTCCTGCGGACTGTGTGACGGGCCCGCTCTTCGCTGATTCTTCATCTGGTTTCATGGTCAAATGTCCCCTTTTGTGGAAGATGCGGTATGCAGTGTTGGGAGATTTTAATGAACCCTTTGGGGGACTATATGCTTGACGTGCGCATAAGTAAGATGGCATGATGGCTAGGGTGTGTCCCTATTTATGGGGCAGAACCGAAGCGGGGTGAAATCAGTGGAAGATCATGCGCTGTTAAACGCGGTCACGGTGCGCTACATTAGAGAAGCACTTGAATCGCCGAGTGCAGGGCCATTCGGTGAGTTCAAAGGCCATCCACTTCTACTGCGTCGACACGAATACGATAACGTCCTGGTGGACTACTCGGTTTTGTACATCCGCATGCCTTTGTCCGGCGAGGACTTGCCGCGGACAGAAGTGGGCGAGATGTTGCAGCCACTGGCCGAGCTATGCCAATCACGCAAAGCCGACGGAGAAACCTTGCCTGATGAGACATGGGTGTACGAGTGGTACTATCTTGAACTACTGGACAGGGATGAGCGCGTAGAGCCGATTTGCTGGATCAGGCCTGAGTTGCTGTACAAGGAGTTCCCCGACGACCGGGCACCAACCGTGCACACAGTGGGGCGCCGCGAACTGGTTTATCCAGCGCCATATAGCCACCAACTGGCCACCATGGACGCGGTCGCTAGAAGAGCAAGTTATTCCATCGCAGATCCTAAGGACACAGAGCAATGGCGCCATTGGTTGGTGGGGACGTGGCGAGAGCAGGAAAGGCACTGGATTGAGGAGGGCCTACTCATCCACGAGCAAGTGAAGCCGTGGACAAGGCTGCTGGCCTTCGATGCCACGTCTGTGGTCCGGGACGAACAAGCTGCATCCGGCTTAGACGACGGGGCCCCCGGAACGCTATTGGAGAGGATGATAGCTGACGCAGGCTACCCAGGGCTCTACTGGACGCACATACCTGTCTACGACAGACGAAGACTGGGCAGCATTTGGGATGCTATGAAACATGAGATGTTTGTCACATCTGTCTTCAACTTGGCAGCCGGGCCGGCTCAGCAGCCCGCGCTTTGGGAGCGTCTCGAAGATCGCTTCGTCGTGCCCTTCCAGCGAATGTCCAGATACGATTACCTCGTTCGCCTGAGAGAGCAGAAGGTGCTGGAATGGTCGCGAGCGGGGAAAACAATCGCTGAAATGGCTGACCTGCTCATCGATGATAAGTTGTACACACTGGATGAAGACGCCGCTGATACCATCAGCCGGCTTCCCCAGATGCTGAGAAGTGACATGTATCATGACAACGCCGAGCGACAGGTGCGGCGTATCCGCAGACGCCTCTGCGAGGACGGCCTCATCGAGAAACGGAAACCAGGCAGACCACGAAAGAGAAGCAACGACGAACACCCGGAATAGGACGTGTCCTCGAGCGAGAAGAAAGCGACGGTCAGCACTTGAGCTGGGAGAAAGGCACTTGGTGTTGGTGTCTGAAGCGCGCACCAACCGGGGCAGGCGGATACGTGTGTGCTACCAAACAATAGACGCCTCGTAGATGGGCTCGCCATTGGCAATGGGCCACTTGAAGCGCACTGCGGCGTTCAGGAAAGATGGATCCATGCCGTAAAGAGAAGGATATCCCGGTAGAAGAGCGAATGAATAGCTGAGGCGCGGTAGGAGGCGGGAGACGAGGTTTCGCCTCCTTTATTCTACTGTGTCGTTGCAGTTCTCGCATCAGCGATCCGCTTCACAAATCCTCGGCGGAGGACAGTCCATGCAGATACCTGAACAGGGCCAACTTGTGCAGGTGCGACATCGCCACTTCATAGTGGAGGACGTTGCGCAGCACAAGGATGCCGGCTCTGCAACGCATCTTGTGGCGCTAGAGTGTCTGGATGATGATGCTCTGGGCAACAAGCTACAGGTTATCTGGGAGCGCGAACTGAACACACGGGTCCTTGACACCAGTTCTCTACCTGTGCCCAAGGCGTGGGACCCGTCAGATCGCTTTGCTGCTTTCCTACATGCAATCCGGTGGTCCACAAGCTCTCTAGTCGAGGGGGCACCCCTGCAGTCGGCATTTCGCGGCGCCATTGAACTTGATGAATACCAGTTGGTTCCCGTCATCCGCGCCCTGAGAATGAACCGCGTGAGCCTGCTTCTGGCCGACGATGTCGGCCTCGGCAAGACCATTGAAGCAGCGCTCGTCATGCTGGAGTTGATGGCACGCCAGCGAGTGCGCCGGGTGATGATCGTCTGTCCGGCTTCCCTGCAGCGTCAGTGGCAGGAGGAAATGCAGACTAAGTTCCATCTGCCTTTCCACATACTTGATGCCAATGCCATCCAAATGCTGCGTCGGGAGTTCGGCGTACACGTCAATCCATGGAACAGTTTTCCGCGTCTGATTACTTCCATGGATTTCCTCAAGCAGCAGAACCATCTGCAGACATTCATGTCATCGCTTTCGCGGCACAGGGCTGCAAGTGTGCTGCGTGACTGGGACTTGCTCATTGTTGACGAGGTCCACAACTGTACACCAGCCGGGCGCACCGGCGCCCGTGACTCGGATCGGTCACGCATGCTGCGGGACATCTCACCTCACTTCGAGCACAAGCTGTTCCTGACTGCCACACCGCATAATGGCTACACCGAAAGCTTCACGGCTTTGCTCGAAATGCTGGATCCCCTCCGTTTCAGCCGCGGGCAGACGGTAAACCAGGACGCCCTGAAGCTAGTGCGCGTTCGGCGGCTCAAAGACGACATTACCGACAGCCTCGGACGCCGGAGATTCGCGCAACGCCACGTGGACGGGATCTCGGTCAGGCTCTCACCTGTCGAGGAGCAGATGTGCCAAGACCTCGACGCCTACTGCGAATCGCGCTTGTCCCGTGCCACACGCGATGATCAATTCGCCATACAGTTTGCCCTGACGATGTTGAAGAAACGCTTCCTCTCGTCACCGGAGGCTTTCTGGCTTTCACTGCAAACCCACACGAAAAGCGCCCAGGCTGATGATCGTGCTCCCGACCCCGAACTGACAAAACGCCTGTCCGAGCGCTCACAGGAAGATTGGGACGATGACGACGAGAAGGCCAGGATCGAGGAGGTCGCGTTGGAAGAGGCGTCCCAATTCTTCGCAGGTCTGACGCCCGATGAACGCAGCATGCTTGACCGGCTGATGCGATCTGCCGCAGAAGTGCGCGAGGGCGCGGACACCAAGGCGACATGTCTCATCAACTGGATCCAAGAGCATCTGCAAGCCGATGGGGAATGGAACAACGAACGCCTCATCGTCTTTACTGAGTACCGTGATACACTGCGGCATCTGTATGACCTGTTCTCTGACGCAGGCTGGCAGGATCATGTCATGACTCTCACAGGGGGCATGCCGCAGCAAGAGCGAGAGCGGGTGAAGAGTGCTTTCCAGGCCGCACCGTCAAGTGATAGTCCGGTGCGCATTCTGCTGGGTACGGATGCCGCATCCGAGGGCCTTAACCTCCAGAACCACTGCCGTTATGTCATTCACCATGAGATTCCCTGGAACCCGAATCGGATGGAGCAGCGCAACGGACGCATTGACCGCCACGGGCAGAAAGCGCCGGACGTGTACTGCTCGCATTTCCACTATGAGAACAACGCCGACCAGCGGTTCCTGGAAATCGTTGTTGAAAAGGTACGTACGCAGCGGGCCGACCTGGGGGCCGTCGGTGACATAATATCCGCGCAGGTTGAGGAAGCGATTCTCGGTCTCCGAGACGAGATAGATGATCGCTACGAAGAGGTCCAACGACAAAGGTCCGACCTCCGTGCCGACAGTTGGGACGCCGACGACGCCAGGCAGACGAAGGAACAACTGGTTGCTGCGCGCCGGGAGATGAACCTTTATCCGCAGACCATGGCTCAACTTCTCAGTCAAGCCCTTGCGCTCGCAGGCCGTCACGGTCTGGAGCAGCTCCAGGACGGCGAGCTGGTAGGAGTGGCATGGGATTTGCGAGAATTGCCGGCATCCTGGGCCGACTGTCGCCCGTCTCTGTACGATGAAAAGGGCGCCCGTTTGCGGCTCGTCTTCGACCCTGACGTTGCGAAGGACCGCACTGACGTCGCTCTGATCCACCTCGGCCATCCGCTCATGAAGCGTGCTATTGCGACATTCAGGCACTTCTTGTGGGAGCAGATGCAGAGCACGGGGCCCACAGTACATCGCTGCAGCTATAGAGTGCTCCCGCACGCCGAATTGCACCGCCCGGCAATTGTCGTATTCGCCCGCACTGTAGCCATATCCAACTCCGGCGAGAAGATCCACGAGGCCTTGCTGCATGTTGGCGGTTGGATTGACGGCCAGCAGATTAAGCCCATTGATGCCAACTTGCTCGACCAGTCCATCAATGCAGAGTACTCCTATCCCTCGATCCCCGCGTCGCTTGGCGATGAGTTGCGCAACCTCTTCCCTCATCACAGGAAGAAGCTGGAGGAGATGCTCAGTGAGATAGAGGAGACCGAGACTGGCCGCCTCGCAGAAATCCTGAAGCAGAAGGCAGACGCAGAGGTTGCCAACGTGCGCGACCTGATAGATGAGCGCATACGCGAGATCCAAGAGCGTCTCAAGCAAGCCGAGAAACGTCGCGAAGAAGCGCAGATGCGGCTCTTTGATCCCGATGTGGTCGAAGAGCACGAGCAGAGCATTCGCTGGTACAATCAGCGGCTGGACCAACTTGAGACTGATCGCAGGGAACGTCCAGCGGCGGTCCGCGAGCAATTCAGTCTCAAGCAGCTCCGCGTTTTCCCCATCGGCATGTTGTACCTGCTGCCCGATTCGCTGGTGGCCGAGAGGGGTGAGCAATGATGCGCCGCGAACCGACAGCCGGCAACCACGACTGGCTCTCGCTCGTCCGGACTTCCGGGCTGGTCGTGTCACTTCCCGTGCTCAACGCAGCGTTGCCTGAGGGGCCGGAGCCGGTTGACGATCGCATGCAGCGCAAGTTCGACCGTGCATGGCAGCGTTTCAACGTCGGACTGGAGCGACAGCGGTCTGACGCCCAGTCACGGTGGCTTGATTTCATCCTCGACGAGCTGCTGGGCCTGCAAGGCCGTTGGATCAGGCAGCATGATGTCCCCGAAAGCGCCACGCACATGCTCATCGATTACCAGCAGGTGCTTCGGCCTCAGCGTATGCTTGTGGACGATAACGGCGACGCCCTACTCCTCGTAAGCATAGTGCCGCCGCACCAGAAGCTTGATGCCAAGGAGACCCACACCGGCACCTGGCGCGCCAGCCCGTTCCACAAGCTCGACCGCCTCCTGGGCGAGACGGGCGTCCGGTTCGGACTGCTCACCAATGGCCACGAGTTCCGGCTGGTGCTCGCGCCTCCCGGACTGGGCGCCGCATACATCTCCTGGCAGGCCAGGGACTGGGCAGACGAAAAGATCCAGCTCGATAGCTTCCATGCGCTCCTCCATGCTGAGCGCTTCTACGGCGATGAAAAGAAGCGCCTGCAGAAGTTGGTCGAGGACAGCCAGGATAAGCAACTCGAACTCACCGACCAGCTCGGCGACCAGGTCCGCCAGGCGCTCGAAGTCTTCCTCCGCGCAGTGGATCACTATGACCGCGAGCACGGCGGCGAAATCCTGCGCGGGATGGAGCACCAGAACGCCTACGAGATGTGCCTTTTCACAATGATGCGCCTCGTCTTCATGCTGTACGCCGAAGAGAACTACCTGCTTCCCCACGGCGAGGTGCTATATGACCAGGCCTACGGCGTGACACACCTGTGGAAGCAACTGTCCGACCAGCGCCGCGAAGCGCCAGAGGCCTTGGCGCACACCTTCGACGCCTATCCGCAGTTGCTTGCCACCTTTCGGCTCATACACCAGGGCTGCATCCATCCCGATCTCAACCTGCTCCCCTACGGCGGACATCTCTTCAACCCGGAGCGCTTTCCCGCTCTCGAGGACTCCCGCCTGCTCATTAACAACCAGGTGATGTATCTCGTGCTTCAGAAGCTGCTGTTCGCCCAGGCGCGCACTGCCGGCCGCACCGAGATGCACCGGCTCAGCTACAGCGCACTCGACATCGAGCAGATCGGCACCGTCTATGAGGGCCTCCTCGGCTACACGGTCAGGCGCATTCCTGCCGACGAGACGAGCGTCGTTTTCCAGGGCAAGCACGACTCCATGCGGCCGCTTGATGAATTGGAAAGCCAGACGCCGGATGATCTGCCCGACTACATCCGCCAGCAGACCGGCTGGACGGAGAAGCAAGCTGAGAAGGCGCTGGAGCGGCTCGAACAGGAATCATCTGAGGTGCCGCCTCCGCCGCCCGGCATTGACAGCGATCTCTACCAGCGGCTGCTGAAGTTCCGCAGCTTCCTGAAGCTGGACGAGACCATCCCCGGTGGGCATCTGTATGTAGCTCACGAGTCCGGTCTGCGCAAGGGCCAGGGCGTCTATTACACGCCCAAGTGGATTACCTCCTGCATCGTCGAGCGCACACTGGAGCCGCTGGTGTATCAGCCAAGCGAGGGAACGCAGGGCGATCTCAAGTCCCCACGCGAGATCCTTGACCTCAAGGTCTGCGATCCCGCCATGGGCTCAGGCGCCTTCCTGGTGCAGGCCTGCCGCTACCTGGCCGACAAGCTCGTGGAAAGCTGGGATCGCCTAGCTGCAGAAAACCCGGAAAGCAAAGTCACGCTGCCCTACGGGGAACTCTCGCAGGACGAACCTGGCGAAATCATCTTGCCGGAGCACCATGAGGAAGCCGTCGTCTGGGCCCGCCGCTTCGTCGCCGAGCACTGCCTCTATGGTGTGGACATCAACCCCCTGGCCGTCGAGCTTGCCAAAATGTCGCTGTGGCTCATCACCCTTGCTAAGGACAGGCCCTTTGAGTTCCTCGACCACAAGCTGCGGCCCGGCGATTCGCTCATCGGGTGCCGAGGGGACGAACTTGGTGACTACCCCGTCAAGGCGTGGGGTAGAAAGGTCGAGGGGGACAAGCAAACTCAGGACGCCATCAAAGAACTCGCCAAAGTTGCCCGGCAGCAGGCCAAACGGCGGCGCAGTGAACGAGACACGGGAGTGCTTACACTCCTCGATGAAAAGCTGCAGCAGAAGCTGGCTGAGACCGCCGAAGAGCTGAGACGGATCGAGGATATGGACACCCTCGACCCCGGGGCCAAGGAAGCGGCATTCATCCGGCTTATCGAAGAAGATGAGGACTGGCAGCACTTGAAGCAAGCGTTCGATGCCTGGTGTGCGCTGTGGTTCTGGCCCGTGGGCGGCGAAACGCAGGCCGAAGACGTGCCCATGCCCCGCGACTATCCGGAGCTCCTCGAATACCTCCTAGGCGAAGACAGCGGCATGAGGACACTGCCCGAAGAACGCCTCGCGCGCTGGGCCGACCAGATCGAGACGCTCTGGAGAAAGCACCACTTCTTCCACTGGGAACTTGAATTCCCAGACGCCTGCGCCGGCGAGGACCCCGGCTTCGATGCCATGGTCATGAACCCGCCGTGGGAGCGGATCAAGCTGCAGGAGAATGAGTTCTTCGCCGTCCGTGACCCCGACATAGCAGGGGCACCCAACGCGGCGGCACGCAAGAAGCTCATCGCTGCTCTTCCGGACACAAAGCCGTGGCTGCATGACGCACATCTGGACGCCAAGGGTAGGGCCGACTTCACCAGCCATTTCATCAGGGAATCCGGCCACTTCCCGCTCAGCGCGGTCGGAGACATCAACACATACCCCATATTCGCCGAACACGCCCGCAGCAGCATCAATACGCTAGGCGGCGTCGGCATGGTGATCCCCAGCGGCATCGCCACCGACTACTACACACAGGACTTCTTTGCCGACCTGATGGAAACCGGCACGCTCAGGGCCCTGTACGACTTTGAAAACCGGGAGCGCGCCTTCCCTGACCTTGACGCACGAACGAAGTTCACACTCCTGTTTCTGGCTCACGGGGCACCAGTGACGGATTTTGCCTTTTTCTTGACACGTCGACAGGACCTCGGAGACGAAGCGAGGCATGTGGCCCTTAGCGATGAAGACATCGCTCTCCTCAACCCAAACACGCGAACCTGCCCGATCTTCCGCAGCAAACGCGACGCACAACTGACCAAGCGGATCTACCGCCGTCACCCCGTGCTCATCCGCGAAATCTACGACGACGATGGCAACAAGGTCGGCGAGGAGAACCCCTGGGGTATCACGTTCGCCACCATGTTCCACATGACCAACGATTCGGATCTCTTCCGCCCGCGCGAGGAGCTGGAGTCCGACGGCTTCACCCTCCGCCAACCCGGCAACCACTTCGTCAAAGGCGAGGACGTGTGGCTGCCCCTCTATGAGGGACGAATGCTCTGGCTCTTCGATCACAGGTACGTCTCCATGCAGGTAGCGGACGGCAGGACCTACCGTACAGCCGATTCGGCCCCGACGCGCCAAGCAGAGCACTGTAGCTCCTGCCATTCAGCGCTTCCTCGGTACTGGGTAGCTGAGGCCGAGTATCGTGCCGCGTTGCCCAGTATCGACGTACGGCCGTGGCATTTTGCGTTCAGGGATGTCACGAACCCTGTTACGGAACGCACTGTAGTAGGTGCGGTTATCCCCGCGATGCCAGCAGGAAACAAAGCTCCCTTCATCCTCTTCGGCGTTCGTCCCAGAATCGCGACGCTCCTCGTGGCGAACATCCTTTCGTTTCCGTTCGACTACTGCGCACGGCAGAAGTTGAGCTACTTGGGCCTCAACTTCTTCATCATGAAGCAGTTACCCGTGCTGCGACCGGACGAGTATGACCATGACCACCTGGACCACATAGCCGACCGCGTCCTGGAACTCACCTACACCGCGTGGGACATCAAGGCCTTCGCGGGGGACCTGGGCTATGACGGGCCGCCGTTTGTCTGGGATGAGGAGCGCCGCGCCCAACTCCGTGCCCAGCTTGACGCGCTCTATTTCCACCTGTATGGTATTGAAAGAGACGATGTGGACCACATCATGGAGACCTTCCCGATAGTCAAGCGCAAGGACATCGCGGCCCACGGCCATTACCACACCAAAGACCTGATCCTGAGCTACTACGACGACCAGGCCGCCGGCGACTTCACCACCTGGCACGGCCCGGAGGAACTCAAAGAGCCAATGATTCACCCGGACGACAGCAGGCCATAAGGGGGAAAGGGCACATGCAAATCGTCACGCTCGCATTGCCGATCTTAGTTGGTATTGTGGCGATAGTAGTTGGCATAATCAAGATTATCGAATTCTGCAGGGACCGAATCCGTATCAATGTCAGCGCCGAGTACATCTGTCTCGGTGAGCCTGCGCCTGCTGCCTCGAGACAGCTTGTAAGACTTACAGCGGTGAACCAAGGTAAACGGCCCGTTTCTTTGGACAGTGCCTATCTGATCTTCTCCGACGGCGGCAAGCTCTCGTATAAGAAAGAGCTCACTTATCATTCGAACGACGATCTGCCGTGCTTACTGCAAGACGGGGAGAGTTGTAGTGTCCACATTCCTGCCCAGCAACTCCGTGAGAAAGAGGCAGGCGGTAGTAAGGCCGTTGCCGTAGCTTTTCGAGACGCGTCCAATAGGGAATATCGGAGCAGTTTTCGGCCTGACGTCGCTTCCGAGAAGACCCAAAGATGATGAAGCCTGTCAGGGCACTGACCAGCTTTGCGGAGTAGCAAGCACCGCCAAGAACATGGCGCAACTGCGGCATGCACTCAAGATGTTGACGATCACCATAACCGGAGACATGCTCGCCTGCTGCCGCGCCAAGAGCCTGATATTGAGATACTGCGACGGCCAGGCCGTCGGCAACTTCGACACCTGGCACGGCCCGGCGGACCTCAGAGAGCCCAGGATATACAAGCGAGGCTCAACATGCGTCGAGATGCTGAAGCAATGAAACAGAAGGCGATTGAGTCGGTGATAGGTGCGGTGGAGTTCTGCAATAGGCCTCACGACGAGGGGCGCGTCGTCGCGGTATTGTTCTTCTTGCAGCACGCATTCGAAATGCTCCTTAAGGCAGCCATACTGGTGGACCGTGGGACGATACGCAAACCCACAGACGATCAGTCCTATGGCTTCGAGAAGTGCTGCAACATAGCAAGGAGCGAATTGAAGATCCTCACGCAAGATCAGCATCGCACACTATCCACGATAAATGGGCTGCGCGACGCGGCGACACATTACGTGGTCGACATGCCTGAGTCGGCCCTCTATGTGCATGCGCAAGCAGGTATGACGATCTTTGATGATCTGCTGGACACGGTGTGTGGGGAGACACTCGCCGATCATCTGCCAGAACGCGTGTTGCCCCTTTCCACTACGCCTCCTCGCGACATTGAGCTAATCATGGACGAGGAATTCAGCGAGTTGCAGGCTCTGGTTGCGCCCGGTCGACGACAAGGGCACTTGGCCAAACCACGCATGAGACACCTACTGATAATGGAATCCAGCGTGCGAGGTCAACCGCGGCAGCCGACGGACGCTGAGGTGGACAAGACCTTAGGGAAACTTCGCAGCGCGAAGGACTGGCGGTTGCTCTTCCCGGGAGTCGCGGCCCTGAGGGTAGTGACAGACGGCAACGGGCCGACGATCACTCTGCGCATGGAGAAGCGCGGTGACGTTCCGATGCGGCCGCTGAGGGAGGGGGAGGATCCCGACAAGGCTCTCGTATATCGTGAGGTCAACATGCTGGACCGCTATTCGATGGGCCTCAGGGATTTGGCCACCAAGCTCCCCATCACGGAACCCAAGACACTGGCACTGATTCGGCATCTCAAACTGCAAGAGAACCCCGAGTGTTTCACAATAGTCAGAGTTGGCAACAGCGAGCACAAACGCTATAGCGAGAACGCACTGCAACTGCTACGCGCAGCGCTCAGAGAAGTCGACATAGACGAAGTATGGAACGAGCATAGACCGCGCAGGACGGGCCCTACAGAGTCGGGAACCGGCCCGTGAGCTTCAGTAGTTGTTGGCGCATAGGGGGTCTTTGAAGGCTCATGCCCATGAACCCAATTCAACTCGGCGAGCAGGTTGTCGAGCACTTCCACCGCTATCTGCGGACCTACTTCCCCATTGCTGACCAGCGGATCGAGAGGCAGGTCAACGCTGCGCTTGCGGCCGGGCCAACCGGCGAACGCATGTTGGTCAAAGGCCCCTACATCCAACTCAACCGGCCCTTTGAGGAAGGCCCAACGCTTTCGGACTTCATCGAGCAGCACGATCTGCATCCGGCACTGACGGGCGTGTTCTCGCACATTGAGACTCTGCACAAGCACCAGGAGCTGGCCGCCGCAGCGACGCTCAGGGGGCGTCACACCATTTCGGCCACCGGCACCGGCTCCGGCAAGACGGAGTCATTCCTGCTGCCAATAGTTGAGCACTGCCTGCGGCTGCGTGACGAGGGCGCACCCGAAGGCGTAACGGCGATACTGATCTACCCGATGAACGCGCTGGTGAACGACCAGCTCAAGCGTCTGCGTGAGATGCTGGCGGGCACCGGCATAACATTCGGGCGCTACACAGGAGAGACGCCGTATCGGCGGATGGATGATATCCGGCAGCTTGACACGTCCCGCGCGTACAGCCCAGAGGAACTGGCGAGGCAGCGGGAAACGGGGGAGGAACTCCCCAGACCATATGAGGAGCGCATCAGCCGCGAAGACATAGTGGACGCGCCACCGCGCATCCTCCTGACCAACTACAAGCAGATGGAGTACTTGCTGTCGCGGGCCCGTGATCTGAAGCTGTTCGACGGCGCTCCGGTACGCTTCCTGGTCATGGACGAAGTACATACGTACACCGGAGAGCTGGGGTCGGAAGTGGCGTGCCTGGTGCGCCGCCTGCGGTATCTGATCGGGAAATCCCCGGAGGAGCTTCTCTGTATTGGCACCTCCGCGACCGTTGCCGACCCCAGCGGGGAGATAGATGGTGCAAAGGCCGTCCGCAACTTCGCCCACCGTCTATTCGGCATCCCGGAAGACAGCATCGAGATAGTGGAGGAGCAGTACAAGGAATTACCTCCTGCGCCGAGGGACACGTACGCCCCGCGGTCGCCCTCGGATGCTCAAGCAATGCTGGATGAGGTCTTGGAAGTGACGCATCCGGTTCACGTACAGGATGAGGTGGAGGATATATCGGACGATGTGGTCACCGTGGCCGAAAGCCTGTGCCAGCGCAGGGCGCCTGTGAGCGGCCCGAACCAGGAGCGGCTGTACGAGCTGCTATCGGCTAACTCGCTGGTACGCCACTTGGAACGGCAACACCAGTCGCCGATGCTGCTGCAAGACACGCTCGAGGGCCTCCGCAAGATCGGCGACCGTGCCGATGTGGATCGAGAAGACTTGGCCGCGGAACTGTTGGCGTACTTGACATTGGGCGCACTGGCTCAACGTGAAGATGAGCCACTATTGCGTCCGAAGCTGCACTACTTCGTCCAGGGCTATCAAGGGATATTCGTGAGCTTTGAGCCGCGAATCAACTCTGATGCTGCAGAAGAACTGGAACCTGTGGTGCACTTCAGGCAGCAGGGCGGCGAGGAGCGCGGCGACGGCCTGCCCTTGCCGCTCTATCTGTGCCGGGCCTGCGGCCAGCACTACTTCCCCCTGATCGTCAGCGAAGCCGTTTCGGCCGACGATGATGGTCAGGGCGCTTGTTATCGACCGGTAGCGCTATGGGACGGGCGCAGTCACATTGATGAAGAGGTCTTGTGGTATCTGACAGACCGTCTGCACACTGAAGACGAGGATGAAGCGGACAAGTGGGAACCGCACTATATGTGCCGCTATTGCGGGTCACTGCATGATGCAGACCATGGCCGGTGTTTGAATGAGAAGTGCCAGCGTCAGGGCCCACTGGTTGCAATGCATGGCTTCCCGGGTGAGCCTAAGACATGCGCCGCATGTGGTGCGGCTAACTGGACCAAGGCCCGTACCATCTCCGGTACCCGCAGCGCGGCGGCGGCAGACATCATGATCCTTGCTCAGTCTCTGCTGACCGGCATGCAGGAACCGAGCATGCGGAAACTGCTAATCTTCGCCGACAACCGCCAGGAGGCCGCCTTCCAGGCGGGCTTTATGGACAAGCGGTTTAAGCGCATAGCACTGCGACAGTTGTTGTACGACGCATTGGCCGATGACCCCGATGAGCGATGGATCATAGACGGCCTGACCGACCGCCTGCTACGAGATGCGCAGAGCAAAGGGATCGTCGAGACCCGGTCCGCGTACGAGGACCGCAGGGAAGCAAGACGGATTAAGTGGTTCTTGCTCCAGGAGTTCGCGTCTACCCGTGAACGACGTGGATCGCTTGAGACACTGGGACTTGCTGGGATTGAATACCGGGGTCTCGAGGTTGACGCCGACCCCAGCTTTTTCGAGCGTTGGGCTGAAGTCTTTGGCGTCGCGCCGCAGGAGCTGGTGGACACCGTAGCTCTCATCCTGGACTATTATCGGCGACGGGGTACGCTGTCAGATGATTTGATGACGCACTGGTGGGGCTATCAAGACAAAGACGTGCGAGACGGTATCATCCAGGTCCATGACCACTGGGCGCCAACTACGCTCAATCTGCACAAGCCAGCTGAGGGCAGCATCACCAAGGGGTTGATCGCCAGCAACGGCCGCTCTGCGGCAGAGATGATAATGGGCAAGGCGGCGCAGAAGAACGCTGATCGAGGCGACCAGTTTCTGGAAGACCTCTGGGACTGGCTCACGGCCGCTGAAAGGCAGCTGCTCAAGCCGGTGAGGTTGACCAGGAAGAGACACGGCCACGATGAAGAACTGAGGGACATCGCTCGGACTTATCAGGTGAACGTTGACAAAGTGGCGCTTCACCGTTCAGACCATCGGCACCTGTGTTCCGTGTGTCGCCGCGCACAGGTCAGGCCATTGCCGAGTGGCTTGTGTCCCGAGTATGGGTGTAAGGGCGAAACTGAGGATAGTCCTGTGGACAGCGAGGATTTTGCGGTAGTCCAGTACACACGACTGCCCTTCGTCCCACTAAGGCCGGCTGAGCATACAGCACAGGTACCCCAGGAAAAGCGCCACGAAATCGAGAGAGAATTCCAACAGACAGATGGGGAATACAACTGCATAGTCTGCACTCCGACTCTGGAATTGGGTGTGGACATCGGCAAGTTGGAGATGGCCTTGATGCGCAATGTGCCGCCGACGCCAGCAAACTATGCGCAACGGGCTGGCCGGGCGGGACGTAAGCATCGCATCGCGGTGATCTTCTCATACTGCGGCGGAAGCTCACATGACCGCTACTTCTTCGATGAGCCGCCTGAGGTCATCAGCGGCTCGATCCGGGTGCCAGCATTCAGCATGCAGAACTCACCGCTGATACGCAAGCACGTGTATTCCGCACTGCGTACTGAGCTCTTGCGTGACGGTGATGACGCGAGGGTACAGACGGCGATGAACGTGGCATTCCCTGACTACATTTGGCGATACTTCGCGGTCAAGACGGAAGATGCCAACGGGGAAGAAATCATCTCATATCTTAGTGAGCCACCGAAGCTCGATGACCTGGCGATGTTGCTGACAGAGGAGGAAACCAGACTGCAGGCGGTGCTGCAGGAGGCATTCACTGAGAACTGGCCGGCGTCCGACGATGACGCGGTACAGGCTGACCGTCTTACCGAGCATATGGCTCAAATGCCGCAGAGACTGAGCGCTCATGTTTCCATTCTCTTCAGGAGGGTACGTGCATACCAAGACGAGCTTGACAGGCTCAGACAAGGGGGGAGCGCCGTACTGACACCCAGCCAGATACGACGCCGGGGCCAGTTCGAAGCATCCATACACAAGCTGTCGAACAAGGGGCGTGACAACTACACTCTGACGTACCTGAGCAATGACGGTTTTCTGCCAGGCTATGCTTTGGACAGGGGTTCCTGTACGGCAACTAGCTTGGAGCCATTCATGGAGGTTTCGCGGTCCCTGCCGGTTGCCTTGCGCGAATTCGCGCCTGCAAGCTGGACATACGCCGACGGAAACGTTTTCCGGATAGTCAGGATCGTCTTTCAGAATCCCAGACATGCTGTCGGTGATCAGATCGCCGGCGCGGCAAGACGCCAAGTGTGCATCCAGACTGACAGTGGTCGTCTGTTCGCTCCCGACACGTCAGCGACCGAGGGTGGGGCGTCGCTGCAAACACTCGATTCCCTGCTTCTAGCTGGCGTCAATCTGGTAGCGGCACAGCCAATAGACGATCTCCGCGAGACGAGGATACGGGTGGGCTATGACATCAGGGGCATGATGCTGGGTGAACATGCAGGCGGCTGGCGGGGTAGCATAGCAGACAGGAGTATTGACTACCTGCGCCTGCAACGCCTCCGACTAGTCAACCTGGGACCTTTGGGCGAGCCGGCTCAGGATCCTGATGGGGGTTTCGTGATATGCCCGGTCTGTGGTGCCGTGAGATCGCCATTCGCCGACAGAGATGAGATTGATGACTTCGAGACCAAGCACAAGCAGAGCTGCGCTGCTGACATGTTGAAGGGGTTCTGCTTGCACGTTGATTTCGTTTCCGATGTGATATTGCTCAAGCCCTTCGATTCTGAGCCTGCAGCCATAAACGCAATGACCGGCCTATTGGCAGGTGTGTCACAGGTGCTGGATATGGGGGAGAGCGAGCTGGAGGGTCTGATTCTGCCAGAAGACGGGGACACTTGGAGCATACTCATTTACGACCCCACTCCTGGCGGCTCGGGCTTCCTGGCACAGATGTGCGACCATTGGCGGATCATATGCGAACGCGGCATCGAGCTGATAAGCAGTTGCGACAACTGTGGCGAAGACGAAGCCTGCTATGGCTGTCTCAAGCATTATCGTAATCAGCAGCACCACGAGCAGCTAAGCAGGGCCATCGCCTGCCATGTGCTTGAGGAACTTGCCACTGACATCCAACACGAGCATGATGTTCCTCCGAGGTTGCCTGAGGGCAGCGACGCTGCGGAGGAACCGGAAAGCGGCGCTGAAGAGCTTCTCGAACGGATACTGGAGGAGCGCTCCTTCCCCTTGCCACCTCAGCGTCAATTGCGTGTAGACCTCGGTGCCACATACACAGTGGCAGACTTCGCCTATCCTGAATACAACGTATTGGTATACGTGGACGGCCTGTCGGTTCATAATCCCGACCTGGACGCCATCACGACGGCCAAACTGCGGCACGAAGGCTATCAAGTGGTCAGCTCAGGGATCCAGGCCTGCTGCCAGTGTTTCTGAATGAGCTGGCGGTGTACCTCGGACGCGAAGAGCTATTGAGCGGCGGCTAGCCGGTGAGGTAGGTCTATCGATCTTGTGCTGCGAGCGCCCTGGACCCAGCCGATTGCCCGTCAGATTATTGACACGGACAGCACCGGTCACCAGTTCATGACTGGCGGACTAACTTCGTCCCTCAGGGCCTGCGGCACGTCGTCCTCCTGACGGAACAGGCCCAGCAGGCGGGACAGCCCGGTGGCAATGTCTGGTTCAAGGGGATGCTCCTGCTACAGCAAAAGGAATCTGCGCACCCAACGCCGAACTCCGATAGCAGGTAGCTGGTCGTTCAGCAGCAAACACCAGAGCGCCCGTTTGATATGGGCAATCCCAATCAAGAGCCCAGAGGAAGAAGCCCAGGAGGAGCAACATGGCCGGCGGACACGGACGAGAGTTAGCCTTCGAGATCCAGGGCGACGACCTTGCGTCTCTTGAGAGAGCATTCGAAGACGGGTTCACCATGCTCAGGGAGCCCTTGGCCGTGGCCTTCCTGGTTGAGCACCCCGAATTGGTCTCTGTGTACTTCCTCTCTCAAGTCGCCGACCTGATCCGCTCTGAGGCCAACGCAGACAAGTGGATTGCGCTCTTCGGCAATGAGACTGCTCGGCGGGTCCTCTTCCTGGAGGACCAGGAGTGCCTGCAGAAGGCGCGTGATATGTGGGCTTGGGAGAGCGAGGTGGTGGCCTACGACGTGTCTTTCACCGTAGAAGCGGTCGCGGACAGTGGAGCGCCGCGCGAGGCCAACGAAGGGGGAATCCACAGGGCCTGGAAACCACAGAGCCTCTGCATCGACATGGAAGGGCTGTTCCAGGAGTCGCAGCTGCCTCCCGACACCAGGCAGCGCAAGGTGTCAGACAGCGTCTTCGAGTTGATCGTACGCCGGCCCGCTGATGATGACGCGCGTGCCCTGAGGGCCGGGGTCTGTGAAGAGGTGCTTGGCTGGCTCAACGCATACACCTTCCTCACGGGTGTAGCTCTGAGGCTGCGCGTAGACGGCAGCATGTCGCCTGTGTACCGGCGGCTATCGGGGTGGAGGGTCGGTGCCGAGCATCGTATTGCCCCCCTGCCCCCAATAGATGAACTCTAGCGCGTCGGGGGCCTGCTCGCAAGCGCCGACGACGCAACTCGTCGGGCCCTCGCGGGGCTGAACGAGTCGCTCTGCGCGCCCTCCCCAATGGCGAGGCTGATGACCCTCTGGCGCACGGTTGAGCATGTGGTGCCACGGCCCCCCTCTAGCCCATAGGCGCTAACTTAAGCACTAATGGCTCGCGGAAAGACTTCAAGTGCGTCTAAGGTGCGGCGCTGACGCTTACGTGGGGCGTCACATAGATGGCGCTGTAGTCCCGGCATTTCTTCGTACAAATGAGCAAATGTGACTGCCCCTTTGATCATTATGTTCAGTTCTTCAAACAGGATC